>JAAUTD010000019.1 GCA_012031845.1 Synechococcaceae cyanobacterium SM1_2_3 | reverse complement strand
TTTCGCTCCATCCGTTCGCCCTGAGCCTGTCGAAGGGCATTTATGGGTAAAAACCGGGGTTCGACAGGCTCACCCCGAACGGTTTTTTGAACCTGAGGCGAAAGTCCTGTGCTCAAGACCTGGCCCATGCGGATAGGGCGTGACGCGCTGGGGATCGATGCCTTCGGCGCACAGCATCGCCTGCAATTCAATATCAATGAGATCGTTGACCTTGCGATCCACGCGCAGCTTCAGCAAATCCGCTGGCGCGGACAGCGAGGTGCTGGCCTTGGCGTAGAACTCCGCCGCGCTGTGCTGGAAGATCGATGCCAGCACTACCAGGGGAGCGCCCTGATCGCGGGTCAGCAGAATATCGGCGGCGCCCACGCCAAAATCGGCGCGACCGCTGGCGACTTCTTCCGTGGCGCTGAGGATTTTCCCGTCCGGCGTCAGGGCAGAACGGATTTCGACCGCCAATCCCGCCTCGGCGTAATTAATAGCCCCGCCATTGCGCCGCGTAGTAACCTGCAAATTGAAACTGATGATCCCAGCGCAATTGCAGCGACACCTCTTTCGTTTTGGGGCGCGCCACGTTGTTCCACCTTCCAACCCGTCTCCAAAAACGGGCAAGATGCCCGTTCTACACCATTCTTGGAACTGACTCGCCATGCTGATCAACTGTGCTGCCTATCAGGAAGGAACCAAACTCCGCGACATCTCGATTGCCGAGATCAGCGATTACGTCAGCCAGCCGGATTGTTTTGTCTGGGTGGCGCTGCGCGATGTCGAACCGGCGGAACTGGAAGAGATGCAGATGGAGTTCGGTCTGCACGAACTGGCGGTCGAAGACGCGCATCATGGTCGCCAGCGCCCAAAAATCGAGGAATACGGCGAATCGCTGTTTGCGGTGATGCACCTGCTGGAAGAGGTGGATGAAGAACTGCGCGTCGGCGAAGTGGCGGTGTTCGTCGGCAAGAATTATGTGCTGTCGGTGCGCAACGACAGCGAGCAGGATTTTCTCGGTGTCCGCGCTCGCTGCGAGCGTGAACCGCACCTGCTCACGCAAGGCGCTGGTTTTGTCCTTTATGCGCTGATGGACGCGGTGGTGGATCGCTATTTTCCGATAGTCGAGGCGCTTGAATCAGAACTGGAAATCATTGAGGAGAGAATTTTCACCAAGGGCGTGGCGCAATCCAATATGGAACGGCTATATGAGCTGAAGCGCAAGGTCATGGTGCTCAGACATGCGGTCGTGCCGCTGATGGATGCGGCAGCGAAACTGCATGGCGCCCGGACGCCATCGGTTTGCGCCAATACTCAGGAGTATTTCCGCGATGTGTATGACCATCTGGCCCGCATCAATACCTCGATTGACGCCATTCGAGACACTATCGGCATTGCGATTCAGGTCAATTTATCAATGGTCACGATTGCACAAACTGAAGTCAGCAAGCGTCTGGCCGCCTGGGCCGGGATTTTTGCCGTGGCCACCGCGCTGGTCGGAGTCTGGGGGATGAATTTTGAGGTCATGCCGGAGTTGAAATGGCAATACGGCTATCCGGCGGCGCTCGGTTTGATCGCGGTGATTTGCGGGGTGCTGTATGTCCGCTTCAAGCGGTACGGCTGGCTGTGAAGCGCCTGCTAGTTGTAGATCTAACCGCCCTCTCCCCCAACCCCTCTCCCGCCTGCGGGAGAGGGGAGCGCGTCAGCGCGGGGAGAGGGTAGACAATTACAATTCGTTCAGGACTTCTCTATGAATGACTCGCGGCCTGATCCCGATCAATTGCTCAATCGCCTCAAGGAAGATGAGGCGCGATCCCGGCGCGGCAGGTTGAAAATCTTTTTCGGTGCGTCGGCGGGGGTCGGCAAAACCTACGCCATGTTGCAGGCCGCCCGCCCGTTGCGCGAGCAGGGTCTGGATGTCGTCGTTGGGCTGGCGGAGACGCATGGCCGCAAGGAAACCGCCGCGTTGCTCGATGGCCTTGAACAACTGCCGCACAAGGAAATTCCCCATCGGGATCGGGCGTTGTGGGAGTTCGATCTGGATGCCGCTTTGGCGCGGCGGCCCGCGCTGATCCTGGTGGACGAGCTGGCGCACAGCAACGCACCCGGTTGCCGCCATCCCAAACGCTGGCAGGATATTGAGGAACTGCTCGACGCGGGTATTGATGTGTTCACCACGGTCAATGTTCAACATCTGGAGAGCCTCAACGACGTAGTGGGCGGCATTACCGGCATCCGGGTGTGGGAAACGGTGCCGGATCGGGTGTTCGATGATCTCGCCGACGAAGTGGTGCTGGTGGATTTGCCGCCGGATGACCTGTTGCAGCGGCTCAAGGAAGGCAAGGTCTATCTGCCGGATCAGGCGGAACGCGCTATTGAAAATTTTTTCCGCAAGGGCAATTTGATCGCGCTGCGCGAACTGGCGCTGCGCCGCACCGCCGATCAGGTGGACGACGAGATGCAGAGCTACCGGCAACAGGCCGGCGGTTCGGCGCGATCCTCCCGCGATGCGCTATTGGTGTGCGTTGGCCCGCATTCCGGCGCGGATACGCTGGTGCGCGCCGCCAGTCGGCTGGCGGGCAAGCTGGATTGCGAATGGCACGCCCTGTATGTCGAAACGCCCGCTTTGCAACGGCTGCCGGGAAGCCGTCGCCAGGCCGTTCTCGCCATTCTCAAGCTCGCCCAGGATCTTGGCGCACATACTGCCACCTTGGCCGCCGCCGATGCGCCACTGGCGGCAGTGGAATACGCCCGCCAACACGGGCTGAGCCAACTGGTGGCAGGGCGCAGTCAATCCGGCTACCGCTGGCCGTGGCAACGACCCTTTGCGGAATCCATTGCCCAGTTGGCGCCCGAACTGGATCTGCTGGCGCTGGCCCAGAATGACGCCCCGCATCGCACTGTCCGTCAGGAGTGCGCAACCGGTGACGCGGAACAGAGCCACTCAGCGTTGGCGCTGCATGGCTACCTTGCGGCGCTGCTGGTCTGTCTGGGAACTTCACTGCTGGCGACACCGCTGTTGCCCTACTTTGATCGGGCCAACATCGTCATGCTGTTTTGCTGGCGGTCGTCGGCATCGCCGTCCGATATGGTCGTGGCCCGGCGGTGCTGGCCGCCGTTGCTAATGTCGTCGCCTTCGATGTGTTTTTCGTCGAGCCGCGTTTTTCCTTTGCCGTCCACGACTGGCAATACCTGCTGACCTTTGCGGTGATGCTGATTGTCGGTCTGATCGTCGGCCAGCTCACCGCCCGGTTCCGCTATCAGGCCCGCGTCGCCCGCGCCCGCGAGGAACGCACCCGCCACCTTTATGAAATGGCCCGCGAACTGTCCGGGGCGCTGGTGGTGGATCAAGTGGTCGAGATTGGCGAGCGTTTTGTTGAGGCCAGCTTCCGGGTCAAGGCGCGGCTGCTGCTGCCCGATGAACAGCACCGCCTGCCGCCGCCGCCGGTGCAACCCGGTCGGCCCAAGGCGGATATGTCCATTGCGCAATGGTGTTTCGACCGCAACGCCCCGGCGGGGATGGGCACCGATACCTTGCCAGCGGCGACGCGGCTTTATCTGCCGCTGAAAGCGCCGATGCGCACTCGCGGGGTGCTGATGATTGCGCCGGAACAGCCGCGCTGGCTGCTGATCCCGGAACAGCGCCGCCTGCTGGATACGTTCGCCGCCCTGATCGCGATTGCGCTGGAGCGGGTGCATTTCGTCACCGTCGCCCGCGATACGCTGGTGAAAATGGAGGCGGAGCGTCAGCGCAATTCGCTGCTGGCGGCGCTGTCGCACGATTTGCGCACTCCATTGACCGCGCTGATCGGGCTGGCGGAAACGCTGGCGCTGGAACTGACCGCCGAACAGTCGCCGCATTCGGAACCGCTGACCGCGATTCATCAGCAGGCGGTGCGGATGTCGCTGCTGGTCAACAACCTGCTGGACATGGCGAAGCTGCAAGCGGGCGGGGTGCGATTGCGCAAGGACTGGCAGTCATTGGAGGAACTGGTTGGCGCGGCGGTGCGAACTTTGGAACAGGCGTTGCGGCCTCACCCGCTGCGGCTGGAACTCGATCCGAGGTTGCCGCTGGTTAATTGTGATGCGGTGCTGATCGAGCGGGTGCTGGCGAATCTGTTGGAGAACGCCACCAAGTACACGCCGCCCGGCACCGTGATTGGCGTCACTGCTCGCGTTGAAACTGACCGGCTGATCGTTGAGGTTTGGGACCAGGGGCCGGGTCTGCCGACCGGGCGGGAACAGGTCTTGTTCGAGAAATTTACCCGTGGTCACCCCGAATCGGCCGCGCCGGGAGTCGGTCTCGGTTTAGCCATCTGCCGGTTGATTGTCGAGGCGCACGGCGGGGAAATTCGCGCCGGAAGCCGGGCCAGCGGCGGCGCCAGTTTCACATTTACCCTGCCGCTGGAAACGCCGCCGTCCGTTGAAATCGAGGACGAAGCCGAGCCGGAGCCAGTGACATGAATGCTGTGGTTGAACCTTCGCTGACGGTGTTGATCGTTGAGGACGAGCAGGCGATCCGCCGCTTTGTGCGGACCGCGCTGGAATCTCAAGGTCATCGGGTGCATGAAGCCGATACCCTGCAACTCGGTCTGCGGGAAGCCGGTACTCGTAAACCGGATTTGGTCATTCTCGATCTGGGCTTGCCCGATGGTGACGGCGCAGGGTTTATCCGCGATCTGCGGACGTGGAGCGTCATTCCGATTCTGGTGCTGTCGGCCCGATCCGAGGAATACGACAAGGTGGCCGCGCTGGATGCGGGCGCTGATGATTACCTGAGCAAGCCGTTTGGAGTGGCGGAACTGCTGGCGCGAATGCGGGCGGTGTGTCGGCGGCATTCCCGCGATGCGGAGGGCGCTACCGTCGTCACGTTTGGCGAAGTCAGCGTGAATTTGGAGCAGCGGCGGGTATTGCGCAATGACCAGCCCATCCATCTCACCCTGATTGAGTTCCGCTTGCTGGCGGCGCTGATCAGCAAACCCGGCAAGGTGCTGACTCATCGGCAATTGCTGCGGGAAGTCTGGGGACCGGCCTACGTGGAGCGCGGCCATTATCTGCGCATTTACATGGGGCATTTACGACAGAAGCTGGAAGCCGATCCGGCCCGACCACGCCACTTCATCACTGAAACCGGGATTGGCTACCGGTTCTGTCCGGTTTGATGTTTTCCACACCGGTAGATAATGAGCCTGAATTTGTTTTCACAGGACTTTCGCTCCATCCGTTCGCCCTGACGCCTCGACACGCTCAGCGGTCGAAGGGCATTCATGGGTAAAAATCGGGGTTCGACAGGCTCACCCCGAACGGTTTTTGTAATCGAAGCGAAAGTCCTGTTTCAATGACTTTCCAAAGGAGAAACCATGCCGCTGATATTGACCGAAACCCGCGACGCCATTGGCGCCATCGTGCTGAACCACGTGCAAAAGCGCAACGCGCTCAGCGAGGCGTTAATCCATGAAGTGACCGTCGCGCTGAAAGGCTTTCGCGAGAACAACATCCGCGCCGTAGTGTTGCGCGCCCCGCCCGGTGTAAAAGTCTGGTCTGCCGGTCATGATGTCAGTGAACTTCCCGACCGGGGCCGCGATCCGTTGGGCTGGAGCGATTCGCTGCGCGTTCTGGTCCGGGCCATTCAGGAGTTTCCCGCGCCGGTTATCGCGCTCATCGAAGGCGGGGTGTGGGGCGGCGGCTGCGAAGTGGCGATGGCCTGCGATATTCTGGTCGCGACGCCCGAAGCAACCTTTGCGATTACTCCGGCGAAACTGGGCGTTCCTTATAACCTGGGCGGCATCCTGACGTTGATGAACATGATCCCGCTGCCGGTCGCCAAGGAAATGCTATTCACGGCGCAACCGATCCCCGCTGTGCAAGCCCTGAACCTGGGGATGATCAACTACATCAAGCCGGCAGAAGAAATCGACAGCTTCGTTTATGGCCTGGCTGCTCAGATTGTCGCCAACTCGCCGTTGAGCATCGCGGTGATGAAGGAAGAGTTGCGATTACTCGCCAGCGCCCACGCGATCACTCCCGAACTGTTCGAGCGGATACAGGGACTGCGCCGGGTGGTGTACGACAGCCACGACTATCAGGAAGGGTTGAATGCGTTCCGGGAAAAGCGCAAGCCCCGCTTGAAGGCAAATAAAGCCGAGAAAAAAGCGTGGCTCCGGTCGGGATCATTGTCCGGAGCCGCGCTTTTTCTGGCTATCTCACCGCAACCGGGATTGGCTACCGATTCTGTCCAAATTGACCGGAGCGGCCTGATAGTGACGCCAAGCCGCGCCGCCGCCGCCGATCAGCGCCGCCGCCAACAACACCGTAAAAGCGATTTTCCATACGCTATACGGTCGTTCGCCCTGCACTTCGCCGGTGCGGCCGTTGACCACGAAGCGATAGGTTTTGTCGCGGAAACGGAATGCCGACATCCACACCGGCAGCAAAATATGCTTGAAGCGAATTTGCTCGTAGCGGGTGTCGGCGGCGTGAATGCGCTGATGATCGCCGCCAATGTCGCTCTCAATGTCGCGGCGAATGACCGGAGCCATGATCTCGCGGGCGCGTTCAAAACCCTGATCCAGTTCGACCTGATACATTTCGCTGCGAAATCCGCTCAGGTATGCCTCCTGATACGGCGTCAGGTTCGCCAATCCCAAGGTTCCAGCCGTTCGGTCACCGTGCGCGGCAACGACCGACTGGCCAGCACCAGCACGTCATCGAAAAAACGCGAGACTATGCCGCTGGCTGAAATCCAGCGGGTTTTAGTCACGGTGCGGGTACGCTCCACCTCTTCGCCGTTTTCAACCGTGCGGTAGCTTTCCCGCACTTGATAATCGTCGCCGCGTTCGCCGCGATAGTGGGTCGTGGTATCGGCGTCGTAAGTCCAGTACGGCACATACATCCCGGCCAGGGTGGCGTCGTTGCGAGCGTAATGCTTGAGCTTGCTCGGCGCGAACCACAGCTTGTGAAGCCATTGACGAAACGCGGCCTGGGCCTGATCGCGACCGATCTGAAATGGCAACAGCGCCTGGGGTTGCAATTGCCGGTGCTGTTCGGTTTTCGCCACCGCCGGAGCGCCGCAGAATGGGCACAAACCGGAATGGATGGTTCCATCGAAGCTGTAGGAGGCGCCGCAGGAATCGCAATGAACCGCAATCTGGTCGCTGGTCGCGGCGGTCTGGGCGAGCGTCTGCAAGGTCTGGCGGAAATCCTGTTCCACGATGGGCGCGGCGGCGACGACGATAGGGTTTTCAAAGCCGCAATATCCGCAGCGCAACGCCTCTGTTCCGGGTTTGTATTCCAGCACCGCGCCGCATTGCGCACACGGAAAACGCTGAGGTTCAGACGGTTGATCGGCGGCGGCTTGCAGATTCATGAGATGGATTTCTCCGGCAAAGCGGGGTGGGGAATGCTGAAATTATTCCACGTGGCATAATTTTCAGAGCTTGAACCGGATCGGCTGAGGTCATCAAAAATTGAAATTATTCCACGTGGCATATTTTCAGCCCACGCTCAAATCAGCAGCAGCCCGGTGTCCTCATACACATCGTCCAGCCCCAGCGCGATGCGAACATCCCCGCACACGATCTCAACAATATCTTCGCGGTCCAGGCATTGCTCGGTCCAGCGGTTGGCATCGGTTCGGGTCAGCAGCCGGGCGTTGAGATGATCGGCGTCCGCCAGCAGGTAATAGCGCAGGCTGGGAATATCGCGGTAGTGCAGCCATTTTTCCCGCTGATCAATGCTGGCGGTCGAAGGCGACAACACTTCGGCGATGAAGCAGGGCGCGGTTTTGTAGATAGGATGCTGATCGCTATCGTCGCAAACCAGCATCACATCCGGGTAGTAATAGCTGCGAACATCGGCAATGCGCAGCTTCATGTCGGCCATGAAGGCACGACAGGAATGGCCGCGAGTCGCCAGCCGCAGGTGGAAAGCAATGTTAAGCGTAATTCGGTTATGACGCTCGCTGGCTCCCGCCATCGCGAAAATTTCGCCAGCAATGTACTCATGTTTATCTTTAGCGCGGCTTTCCCATTCAAGATAGTCGGCCTCGCTCATCCACAATTTTTCAGCAGCAGCGCTCATAGTCATGTTCTCCTTAAAATAAAGTCCAAATGGTTTTATCCGCCCGGCAACGGCGGCGGCAATGGGCGAACAGCGCCGCAAGTTCTGCCACTTCGCCCGCTGCCGTCCATTGCGTCATGCCTTGCGTCCACACCAGGGTGGCGCGGGTCAGTTGTCCAGCCTGCGCCTGCCGTTGCAATTCATCCAGCGGGAACGGTCCTGCCTGTTGCCCGTTCAGCGCCGCGAAATAGGCCTTGGCGGAAGGCAATGGCGGTGGAGTCGCCGGGGCGGGTTGCGGAGCCGGTTGCGACGGACGCGCCAGCGTATCGTTCAGCCGTTGCGCCATCGCCAGACCCAATCCCATGTTCAACGCTTCGGAACCGCCGCCCGGATTGGCTGCGGCGTCGCGTAGCGCCTCCGCCGCCTGAAACTGGGTGTACTGATCGAGATTGCCGACAATGCCCATGCTGCTGCGCTGGTCCAGCGCCGCTTCCACTTCCTGAGGCAGCGAGATGTTTTCCACCAGCAGACTGGGCAATTCCAGTCCGACCGCTTCGAATTCCGGGGCGATGCGCTGTTGCAGAAACTGCCCCAGTTGGTCGTAGTTTCCCGCCAGATCGAGCGCCGGAATTTTGGCCTGGCCGAGAATGTTGGCGAAGCGCGACACGATCAGGTTGCGCAACTGGCTGGTGATTTCTTCGGTGGTGAAATGTCCATCCGTGCCGACGATTTCCCGCAGGAAGGTTGGCGCATCCTTGACCCGAATGACGTAACTGCCGAAGGCCCGCAACCGGATCGGGCCGAATTCGGGATCGCGCAACATCACCGGGTTTTGCGTCCCCCATTTCTGATCGGTAAAGCGGCGGGTGTTGAAAAAGTAGACTTCGGCCTTGAACGGGCTTTCAAAGCCATGCCGCCATCCCTGCAAGGTCGAGAGAATCGGCAAATTGTTGGTTTTCAGCTCGTACATGCCCGGCTGAAAGGTGTCGGCGAGCTGGCCTTCATTGACGAACACCGCGACTTGCCCCTCGCGCACGGTCAGCTTGGCCCCAAACTTGATTTCGTTGCCGTGCCGCTCGAAGCGATACACCAGGGTATCGTTGGAGTCATCCAGCCATTGGATGACATCAACAAATTCACCGAGCAATTTGTCCCACAGCCCCATGTCAGCGGTCCTCGGCAGTTGGGTTGGATGAACGGGTTTTGGCGTGAGCGGCGGCCAGCGCCTGGCGCAATTCGGTTTCGCAGGCTTGCAGTTGCGCCGCTGCTTCCTGACGGCGGCGGCGACCTTCGTCGGCAATTCGCAGACTGTCCTCAATCGTAGCGATCAAGGTCTGATTAGCCTGCTTCACCGTTTCCATATCGAAGACGCCGCGTTCGATCTGGGTGCGGGCTTGCGCATTGGCCTGGCGCAAGTTTTCGGCGTTGGCGGCGAGCAGTTCATTGGTGAAATCGCTGGCGGCCTTGATGGTTTCGGCGGCCTGACTGGAGCGGTAATGGTGATCGCCTGCGCCAGTTGTTGCCGCCACAGCGGCACGGTATTCACCAGCGTGGAATTGATTTTGCCGATCAGCGCCTTGTCATTTTCCTGCACCAGCCGGATGCTGGGCAGACTCTGCATCGTCACCTGCCGGGTCAGTTTCAGATCGTGAATTCGCCGCTCCAGATCGTCGCGGTTGGCCCGCAGATCGCGCAACTTCTGCGCTCTGACCAGATCCGCGCCGCTGGCTATTTCCTGTTCCAGCGTCGGCAGTTCCTCGCGATCCACCGCCTGTAATTTTTCTTCGCCAGCGGCGATGTACAGTTCCAGGGTATGGAAATACTCCAGATTGGCGGCATACAGCCGATCCAGCGCCACAATGTCGGTTAATAACCGGGTTTTGTGCCGATCCAGCGCGGCGCTGATGTCGTCAACCTGATTGCGCACCTCTTCGTACTGCTGGACGATTTTGGTCAGCGGCTTGGCCTTGCCCAGCAACCGGTCGAACCAGCCGGGCTTTTTATTCGGGTCCAGCTCTTCCAGATTGAAACCGCGCAACACGCTAATCATCTCGTTGAGCGCCGCGCCAGCCGGACCGGCGTCCTTGACGCGCACTCCTTCCAGCATCCGGTCGGAAATGGTGGTCAACTGCTCCTGAGCTTTGCTGCCAAAAAACAGGATGGAGTTGCTGTCGCGCAGGTCAATTTTCGCGGCCAGCGCTGCAACCTGGGATGGCTGCTGAGCCAGGAGAGAAGCCGCCAAATCCGGTTGGACTGGCGGCGTGGTAGGAGCGAAAACTTCAGCGGATAGGGGCGGCGAGGTGGACATTGAGCCTTGGCTCCTGGCGTTTGACCGGGTGGGCGCAGCTCACGCTGGGCGGTAAACGGCGTACTCCTGCTCGGTCTCCTTCCCGCCCGCCCAGTGGTGAGGTGGAATCAGCGCAGATTGCGCGGCACAAAATCGCGGAGGGTGCTGCCGACATACAGTTGGCGCGGACGGTAGATGCGCGATTTGGGGTCGTCGTGGATTTCCTTCCAGTTGGCGATCCAGCCCGGCACCCGGCCCATCGCGAACATGACGGTGAACATGTTCAGCGGAATGCCCATCGCCCGCAGGATGATGCCGCTATAAAAGTCCACGTTCGGATACAGCTTGCGCTCAATGAAATAGGGGTCTTGCAACGCCACCTCCTCCAGTTGGCGGGCGATGTCTAGCAGCGGATCGTTGATATTCATCCCCGCCAGCATTTGATCGGACGCCTCCTTGAGAATCTTTGAGCGCGGATCGAAGTTCTTGTAGACCCGGTGACCGAAGCCCATCAGCCGTAGCTTGGAATCCTTGGCCTTGACCCGGCTGACGTATTCGGCCACGTTCATCCCCGACTGGCGGATGAATTCCAGCATCTCGACCACCGCCACGTTGGCTCCGCCGTGCAGCGGCCCCCACAGGGCGCACACGCCGGCGGCGCAACTGGCGTACATATTGGCTCCGCTGGACGCCACCATCCGCACCGTGCTGGTGGAACAGTTCTGCTCGTGATCGGCATGCAGGATCAGGAACAGATTCAGGGCGCGGGCCACTTCCGGGGTCGGTTCATAATCGCTGTAGGGAATCGAAAACATCATGTGCAGGAAGTTTTCGCAGTATTTGTAGTCGGTGCGCGGATAGATCAGCGGCTGACCGACCGACATCTTGTAGCTGGCCGCCGCGATGGTGCGCACCTTGGAGATCAGACGGGCGGCGGCGCGCTCCAGAATGGTGTCGTCTTCAATCTCCATGATGCCCGGCTCGTAGCAGCTCATGGCGTTAATCATCGCCGACAGGATCGCCATCGGATGCGCGTTGGGCGGAAATCCCTCAAAGTGACTGCGCAGACTTTCGTGCATCATCTGATTTTCAGTAAGCAGCTCACGGAACCGCTCTCGATCCGCTGGAGTGGGCAGCCGTCCCCAGATCACCAGCCAGGCGGTTTCCACAAAGGAGCTGTTCGCGGCCAGTTGCTCAATCGGAATGCCGCGATACCGCAAAATGCCCTGGTCACCGTCAATGTAGGTAATGGCTGATTTGCAGGAACCGGTGTTGCCATAGCCGTCATCCAGCGTGATGTAGCCGGTGCGGTCGCGCAGTGCGCTGACATCAATCGCCAGTTCGTTTTCCGTTCCCTCAACGACCGGGAAATCGTAGGACTTTCCATCCAGTTCGATGCGGCACGTGTGGCTCATGTTTTGGGCTCCAGTGGGTTTGGAATTGAATTGGATTTGAAGTGGGTGGCGGTGGTTTTAATGGGAATACCGCACTGCCGGATTATAACAGTGATTCAAGGGTTTTCGACTTGAATCGCCACGGCGGCGCGGCGTTGTCGCCAGTATTCAATAACGCCGGGCAGAATGGACAGGATAATAATGGCCAGAATCACCAGGCTGAAGTGGCGTTTGACCCAGGGCAGATTGCCAAAAAATAGCCGCCATACAGGAATAAGCCAGTCCAGGCGATGGCGCCAGTGACGTTGTACAGCAGGAAATAGCGGTAATCCATCCGTCCAGCGCCAGCGACAAATGGAGCGAAAGTGCGAATGATCGGGACGAAGCGGGCGATGACAATGGTTTTGCCGCCGTGACGAGCAAAAAACGCATGGGTGCGATCCAGATACGCTGTTTTGAGAATGCGGGCGTCGGCGCGGAAAGCCTTTTCGCCAAAGTAATGGCCGAGGGTGTAATTGACCGTGTCGCCAATAATGGCCGCCGCCGTCAGCAGCAAAAATAGCGCATGGATGTTCATCGAGCCGATGGCCGCCAGTGAACCGGCGGCGAACAGGAGCGAATCGCCCGGCAGGAACGGCGTCACCACCAATCCGGTTTCACAAAACACAATCAGGAATAAAATGAGATAAATCCAGCCGCCATATTGAGTGGCCCAATCGGCCAGATGCTGGTTGAGATGCAGAAACAGCGAGATCAGATCAGCAAAAGAATCCATGTGCAGGAACCGGTTAAAGTGGTCATACGGAATTGCCGCAGCGCTAGTCAGCGCAATTGCACCAAAGTTCGTCATCCGGCGGCAGGACCGGAAGATAACCGCCGCGCCGCAAATCGGCTTCGGCTTCGGGCGGCCAGTCCAGCGCTTGCGCCTCCCAGGGATTAAACCGGGTATTGGCGGCATCCACCAGCACGGCTGCGTCACTCGCACACTCCAGCCTCAGCGGATGGGATGCGCCGTCAACGCGGGCGATCACCCGGTTGGAAGGCAGAAAGTCTAAAGGCATCATGGCGAGTTCCGGGTTGAGTGGCTAAGCTGATGATTAGAGCGAAACCGTTGGATCATTCGGTTCAGCAACAGAAGAATCAGCCTGGCCCTGGTCATAAGGGTTAGATGCATTCCATTCATCATCCAGCATTTTTAATCGGAGTTGAACACCGTGCCGATCTGTCAGGAAAAAATTGTGTCGATCCAGCGGGGTATTGACCACTGGCGACATTTATTGGCGATGTGCGGACTGGGCGCAGGGCTGACGCTGTTGCCGGTCATGATGGCTGAAGCGGCCTGGACTGCTGCTATCAAACCTGATCCGGTCACCCGTCAGTCACGCTGTCTATTGATCAGCGATACGGTAACGACTGCAACCGGCCATCAAGAAGATACGACGCCGGTTTCGCTAATCTTCAATGGCGACAGCCTGCGGGTCGCGACTGAATCGGATCTGGATTCGTCCTTTAACGACCTGAAATTGGTGGTGGATGACAAACCGCCGCTGCTCAGTAAAACCATCGATCACCGAACTCATCTGGTGTTTGATCAGGATGTGTCGGCGCTGATGCAGATCATGCGCAGCGGTCGTCAGGTGACAGCTTACCTGCGGTTCTGGCCGACCTGGCCTGCCACCCAGACTTTTCCAGTGAGTTTCAGCCTGGTCGGCTTCAGCCGGGCGCACGACAGTTTCAGTCAAAACTGTCAGCCAGTTGCCGCGCCAGCGTCCTCTGCGCCGTCGCCGCCCAGTCGTCCCACCTCGCCGACGCCGACCCGTCCGGCCCGATAATTGCCACTATCCACCTGTTTTATTGAGGAGTTGACTCATGGGTTTGCGCATGAAATTCAATCTGGTTCTGCTGCTGGCCTTCCTGATCGGCCTGGCGCTGACCGCGTATCTGTCCGACCGCATCCTCAAGAACAATGCCCGTGAGGAAGTGATTCAAAACGCCCGGATCATGATGGAAAGCGCATTGGGCGCCCGCGCCTATACGGCCAAACAAATTCAGCCGTTGCTGACTTTGCAGATGAAGCGGCAGTTCCTGCCACAGACCGTCGCGGCTTACGCGGCAACCCAAAGCTTTGCCGCTTTGCGCACCAGCTTCCCGGATTTCACCTACAAGGAAGCGGCGCTGAATCCGACCAACCCGAATGACCGGGCCAGCGACTGGGAAGCCGACATCATTCATGAATTTCGCAACAACGCCGAACGCAAGGAGCTGATTGTCGAACGCGATACGCCCACCGGGCGGATGCTGAATCTGGCGCGGCCGCTGGGCATCTACAGCGAAAACTGCCTGGTCTGCCACAGCACGCCGGAAAACGCGCCCAAAACCATGACCGATATTTACGGCGTCAACAACGGGTTTGGCTGGAAACTGAACGAGATCATCGGCGCACAAGTGGTGACGGTGCCGATGTCAGTGCCGCTGGCTCGCGCCGAGCAAACCTTTATGACCTTCATGATTCTGCTGGGCGGGGTGTTCCTGCTGCTGCTGGTGCTGCTGAACATCCTGCTGCACTTTGTCGTCATTCGCCCGGTGGTGAAGATGGCGGCCATCGCCAACGATGTCAGCATGGGCAAACCTGACGTGCCGGAATATGTCAGGAAAGGCTCGGACGAAATCGCTTCGCTGTCGCAATCCTTCAGCCGGATGCGGCTGAGTCTGGAAAGCGCCATGCAAATGCTGGGTGATTGAGAATGGCTGACATCGGCGAAACCACCGTTGGCGCCCGCCCAGAGCGCATCGGGCGCTATCGCCTGGTCAGTGTGCTGGGACGGGGCGCGATGGGCGTCGTTTATCTGGGTTATGACGAGGCGATTGATCGCCAGGTCGCGATCAAGACCATTCACCGCCGCCTGCTGGCCAGCGACGATGGCGCCGAGTGGCTGGAGCGGTTTCGCCGGGAAGTGCGGGCTGCCGGACGTTGCCTGCACCCCAATATTGTCACCATCTTTGAGTACGGCGAGGAAGAAGGCGTCCCCTACATTGTCATGGAGTATGTGCAGGGCCACGAGCTGCGCGACTATCTCAAGGAGCGGCAGCCGTTGCCACCGGCCAACGCTATCGCGGTGATCGTCCAGGTCTTGCAAGCGCTGGGACATGCGCACGCCAACGGCATCGTCCATCGCGACATCAAGCCCGCTAACATCATTCTGCTGGCCGACAACCAGGTGAAAGTGACTGATTTCGGCATCGCCCGGATGGAAGCGGGCACTGGCATGACGCAAGTGGGGATGATGGTGGGCACTCCGGGCTACATGTCGCCAGAGCAGTTTCAGGGCAAGGAAGCCGACCGGCGCTCTGATTTGTTTGCGGTGGGTGTAGTGCTGTTTGAACTGTTGACCGGGATGCGACCCTTTCCAGGACGCGGCGCCAGCGAATTGATGTACCAGTTGCTCAATGAGTCGCCACGCCGGGCGACGCAATTGAATTCTCTCCTGCCATCGGCAGTGGATGCGGTGTTAAACAAGGCGCTGGCGAAGTCGCCGGATGACCGGTTTCAGAATGCCGCCGCCTTTATCGCAGCGCTGGAAGGATTGAATCTGGTCGAGCGCGAAGTCGCAATTGATGGCTCCACCATGATCCGGGTCACTGCGGTGCAGGCGCCGCCCACCTCAACCCACCTTCCGTCCGGCTGGGACCCGGCCTTGCTGGCGCAGGCGGAAAAATATCTGCTGACCCACCTGGGGCCGATGGCCAAGGTGCTGGTGCGCAAGGCGGCGCAACAGGTCACCAGTCCGCTGGAACTGGTGCAAAGCCTGGCGGCGGCGATTGCCAGCGAACCGGATCGGCGCCTATTCGAGCGGAGAATGCGCGGGGTGCTGGGCGGCACGATCAGCGGCCTGGGAACCACGGCGCACAGCCTGTCGGTGATCAGCAGCCAGATGAGCGGGTCCATCGGATCGTTCGATCAGGCGGTGCTGGAAGCGGCGCGCCGTGATTTGGCGGTTCATCTAGGCCCTATCGCCAAGGTGCTGGTCAAGCAGACTGTCAGCAAAGCTAGAACCGGACGGGAGCTGTATCAGAAGCTGGCGGAGCATATTCCCACCGCCGCCGGACGAGCGGCCTTCCTCAAAGGCGCGCCGCCCGATGAAACAGGCGAAGCATAATCAGACTGATCTCATTTCAGGATTTGGAGCCATTGCGCCACCGGGTCAGAACGGTGCAATGGCGTCCGCTGACCCCAACGACAGGATGCTATGTCCAACAAATCCAATACGCTGCCCGTGGGGTATCTCTTGCGTCAATACCGTCTCGACGCAGTGCTGGGCGCGGGCGGATTCGGGATCACCTATCTGGGCGTACATGAGGCGCTGCAAATCCAGGTCGCCATCAAGGAATACTTCCCGGTGGAATGGTGCTATCGGGACCGTAATGAAATTAATGTATTGGCGAACTCGCAAGGATCGCTGCCTGATTCCAAGATCGGGCAGCCGACCTATTTCTATGGATTGGAGCGATTTCTTTACGAAGCCCGGATATTGGCTCGGATCAATCATCCTGACGTAGTGCGCGTGCGGGACTTCTTCGAGGCCAATGGCACCGCTTATATCGTGATGGACTACGAAGATGGCGAACCTCTCAGCCATCGGCTGCATCAGGAAACCCGTTTGCCCGAGGCTGAAGTTTTCCGCCTGGTCGATGATTTGTTGCCTGCGCTGGAAGCGGTGCATACCCAGGGCTATCTGCACCGTGACCTGAAACCCGCCAATCTCTACCGCCGCACCGACGGACGAACACTGCTCATTGATTTTGGCGCAGCTCGCCAGGAGTTGGGGCGACATAGCAAAAGCCTCATCAGCATTCTTTCACCCGGTTACTCGCCGATTGAGCAGTATCTGGTCGGTGGCAAGGGTCATGGGCCGTGGAGTGACATTTATGCGTTGGGCGCGGTTTTTTACCACTGCGTGACCGGCGTCGTGCCGGTCGAGGCTCCAGCGCGGCTGCTCGATGATCCACTGTGTCCAGCCGAGGAAGCCGCGGCTGGCCGGTACAGTCTGGCATTGCTGCGCACGATTGATCAGGCGATGGCTACCCGTCCTGAAAAGCGGTTCCAAAATGTCGCGCAGATGCGAGCGGCTTTGCAAGTCCAACAGAGCGACAACGATATAGGCACGGTAAAACTGGAACTGCCAAGGCATTTGCGTGGCAGCAATGAAAAATTGCGAAATGAAGGCGCTGTTAAGGAGTTGGCGGCAACCGACGCATCAGCTTCAGAGAGCCTGGGCGATTCAATGCGGCTCTTTGATCCCATATTGCTGGAAACCGTGCGCTGGAATTTGGCAGTGTACCTTGGGCCGATAGCCAGGGTGCTGGTCAGGCAGGCGGCGGACAAGGCGCGGACGGTGTGCGAACTGCTTGATCTGCTGGCCGCGCATATCCCTGCTCCGGCTGAGCGGGCCGCCTTTCTCAAAAGCGTGTCGTCGGCAAAACCGGATTGACCGCAACAGCGATCTAATCCTTGACGACCAAAGTTGAACAGCCCGCCGTTCATAGGTAACGGCGATTAACCCATTCGCAACGAATCATGAATTTACCGTGCCCCAAACAAAACACTGGCTAGTAGAAATTGCCCTGCACGCCTATCCCGAATGTCGTGAACATCTGGAAGGACTGGTTCCCTCCACTGTGCTGCCGGAAGCCTGGCAACAGGTGGCCCGCAAGGCGGGGAGTAGTACTCCGTGGAAGCTGGCGCACAGCGTGGCCGCTGCGTTCGGTCTGGAAACGGTTGATCCCCGCACAGCCCTCCCGGACAGTATCCGCCTGCTGCCGGAGCGGCTGGTCCGGCAACATACCGTGATGCCTATCAAGGACAGCCCGGACGGCGTGGTGATCGCGCTGGCCAATCCCGGCAACCAGGATGTGCTGGCGCAAATTCGCTTTGCCTGTTCTCGCCCGATCATCCTGCGGGTAGCGCCACCGGAAGAGCTTGAAGACGCTATCACCGCGTTCTATGCGGCGGCTACCGCGCATGAAACCAACCAGTTAGGGATGTTGCGCTGGCAAGCGAGCGGAACCCCAATCAACCCCAATTTCGGCGATCAAAGCCATGTCGCCGAACTGGGTCGCCGCATCGTCCAGGAAGCGATCCGGCGCGGCGCATCCGATATTCACCTGCAACCGTTTGGCGGCGGCGCACTGGTGCGGGTGCGAGTAGACGGCGTGTTGCAACGGCTGATGACCTTGCCCATCAATGTGTATGAAACCTACCTGCGCCGGCTCAAGGCCATCAGCAGCATGGATCCCACCAAGGACATGATTCCGCAGGATGGCCGCCTGTCGCTGGAATACGGCGGACGCAACTATGATTTGCGAATTTCCACCTTGCCCAGCAGCGGCGGGGAGCGGTTGGTGTTCCGCATCCTCGACCAGTCCAAAATCTACTCGGTGGCGAACATCAGCTTTGCCCAGGCGGAAAAACTCGCGCTCCAGCGGATTGCCGGCAATACCTCCGGCCTGTTCCTGCTGACCGGCCCCACCGGCTGTGGCAAGACCACCACGCTGTATTCGTTGCTGGCCGGACTGAATCGCACCGACATCAACATCATTACCTGCGAAGAACCGGTTGAATACCGCTTGAACCGTATTTCTCAGGTGAATATTGATCCCACGACCGGCCTGACTTTTGCGGCGGCGATGCGCTCGATTTTGCGGCAAGACCCGGACATTCTGCTGGTGGGGGAAATTCGCGACGCCGAGACGGCGGAAATTGCGGTCAAGGCGGCGCTGACCGGTCATCTGGTGTTTTCAACCCTGCACACGATGGACGCGCTGGGTACGATCCCGCGCCTGCTGGATATGGGCATCCGCCCCAGCTTTATCGCCGACACGCTGATCGGCGCGATGGCCCAGCGGTTGTTGCGGCGACTCTGCCCGCACTGCAAGAGCCGCGTCGCTGAACCGTTGACGGCGATGGAGCAATTTTTTCAAACTGCGATGCAGGTTCGTCCAGCCTATCGCGCCATTGGTTGCGAGATCTGCCATTACAGCGGCTATCAGGGCCGTCTGCCGGTGGCGGAAATTGTTGAGGTGGATGATCGGCTGCGAGCGGCCTTGCTGGACGGCCGGGTGGACATGGACAGTCTGCGCCAGGCGACCCAGGGCGGCCGTTCCCTGGAAGCGTGTACCGCCGCCTGGATCGTGTCGGGGGAAACCACCCCAGAGGAAGCGTTCCGGGTGCTGGGTCAGCGGTTCTGGAATCGCCTGCACGAAGCGGGCGGCGGGACTTCGGTCGCGGGCCGGGTGCCGGCCAAGCCCTTTACGGAAGGGCCGGGCGAATTTGATCGGCCCAGCATCCTGTTCTATCAGGAGGCCGGCTGGGCTTTTGAAGTCTACGAACCCTGGGTTGCCCGCGCCGGTTATCAACTATTTCCGGCGCAAACACTGGAAGAGATCAAAAATGTCTTGCAGACCCACGGCAGCATCAGCCTGTTATTGCTCGATCTCAGTACGCTGGGGCCGGACTTTCGACGGATTCTGCAACAGCTTTATGAGGCGCTGGCGAGCACCGGGCTGCCCGCCATTTGATTGTTGATGAGCGTCATGCCGAGTTGCTTGCCGTCATCAAGGACTTTGGCATCCATGACTACCTGACGGCGCCAGTTACCAGAGAAAGCCTGCTGGCGCGGATTGAAGCGAAGTTCAGCCGGGCGGGTTGAAGCCAGCGATCCCAGCAAAGTCTTGGCGGCTGCGGATTCGACCTGAATCTGATCTCGGAGGTTGTCGAAAAACTTGATGCTGTAGTCCCTTGATTGGTTTGAATGCAGAGCCGGTTTCAACCGGCCCTGCATTCAGTCAATTCATGACGTTAGTTTTTTATATGGCTTCTGAATTCGGCGAACCGATTGAAATGGCAATGGACAACCGCTCATCTCTACAACAAGCAGTCAAGACGCACTATGAAAATAATGTGTATCCACAATTTCCACTGCTGCTCTCAGTGCGGCGCTGCGATACCTATGCGCTTAATCTTGATGCGCTTTGGGCGCGATTTAATGGGCAGCAGCTTTGCCGGGATAAGAAGATTCTGCTGGCTGGCTGTGGCAGTTTTTCACCCTATCCTGCGGCAGTCGCCAATCAGCAGGCTGAAATAACGGCGCTGGACTTGTCCAGGGCAAATCTTCGTCGCGCTAAATTGCACGCCTGGCTTCATGGCTATTTCAATGTTGATTTCATTGAGGGCGACTTGGTTGGATCAGAGGGTTTTCTAGGCAAAAATAGTTTTCATTTCATAGACTGCTATGGGGTTTTACATCATATTCCTGAAGTCTCCGCCGCATTACAATCTATTCATAATTTATTAGTAGAGGGTGGATTTGCAAGAATCATGGTTTATAGCGCCTGTGCGAGAAGGCCAGCGAATTCCATTAAGAAAGCCATGCAAATTTTAAACATTAACGACGTAAAAACTGTTAAGAATCTTTGTCAAAGAGCAAAGAAGGGCAGTCGCTTCAAGGACTATATGGATTCCAGCAACGAATTTGATTTTGATTCTGGTCTGGCTGATATGTTTCTGCATCCTTACGCAAAAACCTATCAAATAGAAGAGCTGCTGAGCATTCTGGAGCAAGCCGGGTTGGAGCCGCTGCTGTTTGCCCATTACGGCGCACTGAACACGGTTAGCGATGAGATTAAGAGACTCAATTACCTGGAAGCCACCCGTCAGCTTCGCAGCAATTTTATGGTGTATGTTGGCCGCAAGCAGGATGCTTTCATGCGGACTCAATGGGAAGACATTAAAAACAGTCATGACACGGTAATTGCGTTAAATCCCGTCATAAAAAAATCACTGTCGCGATTGCCGCTGCTACCGTTCAGACCAGAGCCAAAGCTGGGCTTTGAAAACCCGCCCATAGATTTCAGGGGCCATCTGTTGTTATCCAAATTCAGGAATCCTTTAAGAAAATCGCTGATCGGATTAGAACAGCGTAAACCAGTAAAAGCCTATCTTGCCGCCCTGTTTCTGATAGAACTGGCGACTTGGCATGAAAAAAGCTGATTCGGCTATTCGGGCGCTATGATTGACGCTTCCTTGAGTAGATTTACATAAAATCCATTTTTATTACAGATTGTGGATTTTCTCTAAGAAAACAGTGATAAAAATAGGTTCATGTGATTCAGCCGCCTGCTCAGTCAGGCGATACAGATTCGCTCTAGCTTCGCTTGCGGTGAGAGTAGTCATGAAAGCTCCTTATCAGAGATAATGTTCGTATGTGCTGAGTAGGATACGCTGAACGAAGAGAAGCGCATCCTACACGGGCTTGCTCACTGCATCGAATGCAGGCCGATGGTATTGCCTTCGGTATCGGCGACTAGCGCGATATAGCCGTATTCCCCAATGGAAATTTTCTCCTGCAGGAGCCGACCGCCGAACTCGATGGCTTTTGCCGATTCAACCGCGCAATCTGCGCAACTGAAGTAAACAATCACGCTATTGGCGCCAGCGGAAAAGCCTTCCATCTTGACCAGTGAGCCGCCGGCCCCGTAGTTGTTTTCCTGCATGGGGAACTGCCACATTTCCATGCCTTCCATTCCGGCTCCCTCGATCTTCGTGAGCTGAACGCCCAACACTGATTCGTAGAACGCCCTGGCGCGATTCATGTCTTCGACGTAGATTTCAAACCAGCACACTGGATTGTTCATAAATTTCCCCTTTCGATTCGGATTGCTTACGCGGTTTGGTGCGGGAGTTTGCCTGTCCACGGAACCGCGCCGAATAGCTTGCGGGCGCGGGTCTCGTGGACAGCAATATTAAGCAAGCGCTTCATGACTCAAATTCGATCCTTAAAAACAACAATGGGGCCACGGATCTGAACCTGAAAACTTTGCGCTGAGGAACGAAGTAACGAAGCAAATCGTTTGAGTGATCCGATATAGCCGAATGATGCGCTTCTCTTCGTTCAGCGCATTCTGCGCGGGCTATGCGCCACAGTTCACAATAACTTCATTCATTACGGCCAATAATCGCCGGTGATTTCTTCAACTGAAAATTCGCATTGTTCTGGGAAGGTGGTCAGTGACAAGCCGGTTTCATCAGCGGCGTCTTCACGGGCTGGCAGATATTCACCTGCGATCATTTCAGGCAATTTTAGTCTCAGGCTCGGACTGTTTTTTAGCCGCTTTTCTATTTGGATCCGCCCGCTCCGAATGGTCATTTTCCAACTGGTGCAGCGCCGTTCCGGCTGATACTTCCATTTGAGCAGGTGCATGATGACATTGGATAAAAAGCTTTCCAGCGCCCAACGGCTGCTATTTCCCATGCTCTCGACTTCCTCAGCCAGATTCGCTGCGTCAATCCTGGATAATCTGCCTTGGCGTAAGAGCATGGCCTGCTGTTGCGTCCACTGATAGAAGTCGGTTTCGTAGTCGGTTGCGGTAGTCATGGCGCTTACTCACTCGGTTGCTGCTGAGCCTGAGTAGGATGCTCTGAGAAACGAAGCACATCAATTCGAGTTATCCAGTAACGATGTCCAGCCTGTTGAACGATGCGCTTCTCTTGGTTCAGCGCATCCTGCGCGGGCTAACTTAATCAAGCCTAATGCCTGCGTTCAGCGCCACGCGCCATCCCACGGAACTTGAAAATATCAAGCTGTTTGGTGGCGCGGGTGCGCTGGAACCGACTGTTAGGCGGCACTTTTTTATTTCTGTATCCGGTTTTTTTACACTACGAGAAAAGATTCTTTCAGGGTGTCTTTCTTGAAGTTTACGGTAGTGTTCCACTAACTTCCGAACATCATGATTAAAGGATTCTGAGATTTGATGACGAACTTCACGAATAGCATCAATTGTTGGATCGGACTTCATGGTAGTTCTCCTACTAACTCAAGCGGTGTTACAAGGGCCGGGACATATAATCCAAGCAATGTATTTATCCGACGGATATGTCCAAATTTATTGGCATTAGCCAAATGGCGACAGTTCCAAGTGAGCAGAAAGTCACACTTATGGAACGATGCGCTTCTCTTCATTCAGCGCATCCTATGCAGGCTGATTATCACAGCCCCTTGATTTTTGAAAGTATCTTTTCCCAGACTGACAAATCAAAGTCCTCTGATAACATCAACGAAGCGGATGACGGATCGATACTTACGATTTCCTTATATCTTTTTTGAATCGAATAACCCTCGTTTCGATATGTCTCCAAAGTGTCTTTTAGGTCAGCAATTTGATCTGTACGAACAACCATACGAATAGCTGTTCCGCTAAATAGACAATTGAAATAGCGCTTCCCTTCTCTTTTTGTTGTAAGCAGCATCCCGGTTTCACCACTTGCGATAAAAAATGTTCCTCCATTTCTACAGATGCGGCTGGTCATATACAAGCCGAATCCAGAATTGGCCCAATGTCCCCGTTGCTTTTTTCGAGATCCCTTGAATGCCTTACCCGATACAGCAGGCATCAGTGCGTAATTAATTGCTGCTTTGTCGTCAGATACGTCAAGATGCGGATTACTCTGAAGGCTTTTCCGTATGCCAATTCCACGGTCAAATATCGCAACCTCGACTCTGTTTTTACTTGGCCAATATTGTGCGCAAATTCCGAACATCATTGCATTACTGTGTTCAATAACATTTCGAATTATCTCGCGGACCGAGTAAGACAATGTATCAAAGACATGACCACTGTTACTACCGCAAAGCATAGCAGCCATATGCTTACTTTCACCTTCTACTTCGTCCCCAACTTCTATTCCTTTTCTTGCGGCCTCCTGAATAAGATTCTCGCAGTTAAATAACATCATTGGGATATAGCGTTCGCTACCTTTTGCTTCACCTGGGGCTTTCCCAAACTCAAGCCCAAAGGCACGAAAGAATCCCATGTGGCCTGCATAAGTCATGTGCTTGAAATTTGTACACATCATCTTCGATTCTGGAAATTTTTCAACCAGTCGCTGTATTTCGCTTGATGCTAAGAGCATTGGAAATGGTTCTACGTTCTTTGTCTTTGCAAAGTCGAAGATAAAATTATCAGCTATTTCCAGTTTACCAAGGGTAATTGAGAAATTAAGTGCCGAAGGCAAATCTAAAGATTGCGGGACAGGTATTTGTATTGTTGTCATAAAAAATATGTAAATGATGAGGAACAAGCAGAATCAGTTTGTCGCAACCATAGCGACAAACGCCGTATCAATCGAAATCAGCTTTCATTTTAGGCGAACCTCCCCATTACCGCATCAGAAAATCCCCTTGTTCGCCGGACGGGCAAGCGATTCAATTTCGATCCAAGAGCTTCCCGCCAAAATCCTGATAAAATCAGTATATCTTCCCAACTGACAACTCACGGTCGCTATCTGCCCATGCCGCTTAGCGTTGATGAAATCCTGCAACTCGCGCCCGATCCTGCCTCGGCCAAGGCCGCCAAAGGTCTGGTGATTCCCAGCAAATGGCCGACTCTGGGCGCCAGCGAAGCGGCGCTCTGGGGCGAATGCAAGGGCAGCGGATCAAAGCCTTATCAGGTGCAGATCGATCCCGCCGAACCGGCGTTCCGCTGCACCTGCCCCAGCCGCAAATTCCCCTGCAAGCACGGTCTGGCACTGATGCTGCTTTGGACTGAACACGCCAAAGCGTTTACTCAAGGCGTTGAACTTCCGGCTTGGGTGGCCGAATGGCTGGCTTCCCGGCAGAAACGCGCCGAAAAGCAGGAGCAAAAGGCCAAGGCGGCCGCTGAAGCGCCCGAAGCGCCCGCCGATCCGCAAGCCGCCGCCAAGCGCGAAGCGGCCCGCCAGCAGCGGATGAACGCGGGGATTGATGAACTGGAGCGGTGGCTGGCCGATCATGTCCGCCACGGTTTGGCCGCGTTGCCGCGCAACC
>JAAUTD010000222.1 GCA_012031845.1 Synechococcaceae cyanobacterium SM1_2_3 | reverse complement strand
TGGGTTTACGGATTGTCAATTTGTGCTAAAACCAGAGTCATAATTGTTTGTGGAGTGCGATATAGCAATCCTAAACAGGCTGTAATTTTTTCCAATACGCCCTCACCCCGCGCTGACGCGCTCCCCTCTCCCGCACACGGAGAGGGGTTGAGGAGAGGGTTATTTTAATCATCAGTGGATCAACCTCTCGAATAGGATTGCTATAGAATGAATTTTGCCTAATTCTTTCCATTCTTGCGTAATCCTGTTGGATACTAAAACAATGGATTTCATCACTCGCTACCGCCAACCGAGTCTGGTGGAAGTCAAAGCTGGTCTGGTGCTGGTTTTTATGGCTGCTAACGAATGGGCTAGAGAATCTAAATCCAGCCCTGTCCTTCCTGCCATTTTCTCCGGGCATATTACCCAACCCCTGATCTTTCGCAATCTGCTACTAGGCTTGCGGCAAACTGTGGAATCCCGTTATTTCCGGCCTGATCTGTGGCGGCTGTTGGACCCGGTGATTACCTCTGGAAACCGGTTATTGCGACTGGAGTGCTTTTCCAGTTGCGCCAGCGTTTACGCCCGCGCTGATTTGACTGAAAACGCATTCACCGATGGCGCATTCCACCGTAATGGAACGACTAATGTTGATTTCAACAGCGCCTTTCTCAATCATCTGGCGCAACTTAGGCCCGGCAAACCGGCGCATTTCGAGATGGGCGAGCAATCCATCACCCTGCAAACCGCCCAGGGCGAAGCGGTCGAGCATAAAGTGAGATTGCCGGAGCGCTGGATTAAAGGGTTTCTCCAAATCCAGGCCGTGCAACGGCAGGCGCAACCTCGCTTTGAACTGGATCGGCTGACTGCCGGACAGTTGTTGACGCAAATTCCGGCCAATGCCAAAGGGACGCTGTTCCTGGTTCCAAAGCGTCACAAGCCACAAATCCTTCATCGTCAACCGGTTAGGCAAGATGGATTTATCGCGGTCAACGATGGGCATCGCCTACGGTTATTGCAGGCAGTTTTGCCGGATTTACAAACTTTGCGGGTTTACCAGACTGAGGCGACCGGCGCGTCGTTATGGGTGGCCGACACCGGGGCGGCGCAATTCACATTGGGTCTGTCTGGCGCAGCGGCGCATGGCTATTCTGGTGATGGCGATGCCTTGCGCCAATTGAGCGCAGCGGAAATTGACGAAGTTGATTTGGCGCTGGCCCGCGCTGCTGCCTTTGGTCTTAATCATTTTAGTATTGCTGAATTGGCCCAGCATCAGGATTTTTCATTACCCTACGCCACTGAAATCGTCGATCGGCTGGCTCAACAAGGCTTACTGGGGTATGACCGGGATCGCGATCAGTATTTTTATCGCCAATTGCCCTTTTTGCTGGACCCTAAAAATCTGCCCGGACGACTCCAGGATTCACAAACCCTGTTGGCAAAAAATGCCGTTGAGATCACTCATTGTGAACGGATCAACGGTCAACTGATTGCAAAGGGCTGGGTGCGCGGTGATAGCGGCTACTATCAGGCTTCCTTGCGAGTAGACGCGCACGGTTATTTACAACAAGGCCAATGCACCTGCCCGTGGATTCATCAGCATCAATTACAGCGTGGTCCCTGCAAACATCTATTGGCGCTGCGCTTCGCTGCGGAGCAAATACCGTGAATGATGAATTATTCCAGTCGCTGCTTAATGAGCTTTTTCAAGGGCACAGCGATAGATTACGAACTTTATTACAACCGCTGACTGCCACAGAGCGCAAAACCTTATTTAACGACTTCGCAGAATTGTTAAAAGCGTTGCAACGGGCTTGCCGCTATCAACAGGAAGCGAAACCCGTCACCCTTCCCGAACTTTATCAGGCGATTCGGCCAGATCCAGCAGCTTTCCTGCGTGATCAGGCGGCTACACTGACCGCACCGGGCGCACTCAATAACGCTCATTTAATGGGGCCAAACTATCAGCGGCTGATGAATTTTTATAGCCGATTGCAATTGTTGCACATTGGGCTGGCGGGAAAAGGTGGGGTGGGAGGCGCTTTTAAAACCAGTTCCAACTTTCCGATACCCACAGAGCATTTTATTTTACGCGCTGGCCGTATTCTTCTAGATCGGCCAGAACCTTGGGTTTTAGAAGTTTTACTGCGCTTATTTGCTGAATTTCAGCGCTGGATGCGTTTTAGCGGCGGTAATAATGGTGTCGCCATCTTGATGATGGAAGTTCGTCAACTGCATCCTGATTGGACGGATGCGCTGAATCCATACCTGGGTAAAGCCATGCGGTGGGATGGATTTTTCCATCGATCACTGAAACGCTATGACCCCGCCATGATTTTAGCCGGTTTAGAGTATGAACCACCGACACAGGACGCTGGTTTTGAGCCATTGATGGACCCTGAAATCGTCAAGGCGCTGCTGCGCCGCATGAATGACGACAGTTTGCCCCGCGCCGATCTGATGGATTTGACTCTGCGTAAATTGCAAGGTCCATTGCGTCCCACTATTGCCAAATGCTGGATCGATTTTTTCCATAAATTGGCGCTGACTGATGATGAAGTGCAAGGCTATGCCGATGAGTTTATTAACTTGATCAATGCTCCTGCTCCAGCAGCCAGCAAGCTGGCGTTTGAGATCGTAGAGAAATACTTCCTGCAAGACGCCGCCAAAACTGATGAATTAGTGGGAGCGCTGGGTTATGCGTTACTCAATCCGGTGCAGACTCTCGCAAAATCCGCTTTGCGCCTATTGAAAAAGCAATGCAAAACCAATCCAGAATTTACCACACCAATCCTCAATGCAGTGATTGCCGGGTTAAGCAGCCCTCACGCCGCGCTCAGGGCAGATTTTCTACGCTGGCTCGGCGTTTTCAAAGCAGAAGATTACCCTGAAGATGTGTTGCTACAATTGCAGACCATGGCGGCGGCATTACCTGCCGCTGAACTTGCTCCCATTATTCATTTGCTTGGCGAATCTCCAGCAGAGCTAACTATTTCCTATGTTACTGCTAACGATTCCTGTGCTGACTTGCAGGAACAGATAGCCATTATCCGCCAGCGATTCAAGGTTAATCCGTCCGATTCGTTATTGGGTAACCGGCTGGCTTTTCTGGAACAATATCTGGCAACGGGTCAACTGGATGAATTGAAGCCTGCCATTCCCGATCATTCTTCAGCGCTGATGCCGCCCGATTTTTATTTGCACCAAACGGCAGAAGCTTTGGCGATAGATATTGCCCGGACAAAGCAACGAATTTTCAGTCAAGCCGATTACGACCGCATTCTCACGGGTATTTTACGCTTTGCCAAAGTGGATCAATCGGGACGTATTAGCGCCATTCTCGCGCCCGTGCGGGAGCGGCTGGAATTCTGGCGGCAACCGCCAGAGAACGGCTCTCCCGGTTGGGGGCAGGCTGCGGAACTGCCCGCATTGTTATTAGCAGAGGTCTGGCGCACCGCAAGGCTAGTGGAGTTTCCCAAGGATAGCCGAGGCTATCAGTTGCTTGATATGCAGTTTCGTCCGGCCATGCAGCGTCGTTTGAAACATCTGCTGAATCTTATCACCGCTGGTTGCGATACCTTGCTGTCTGTTCCAACTCACGCAGCCGGTTGGTTATTGCCCACGGTATTCGCTGAGCGTTGCCATGCGCTCCCTCCGCATTTGCTTGATCCTGAAGAATTCAGTTCGGCCCTTTATCGGCTGCCGGCATTGCCGGAGCAAAGAGCGGAGGCTTGGCAGATGCTGGCTCCGCGTCTTCCCCAATTGGATCCACTATTTTCTGATGCTCTGACCGTAGCCTTGGCGCCTGATACCGAGGCGGAGTTAACCATCAACCGGTTATTACGGCGCTTTGAGCAGCAACCACCGACTGAACCGCTGTTTTATGCGCTTTTTGGGGACTTTTCGGATGGCGGTTTGGCAAATGTTTTTCGTATTAAACCGGTTAAACATGATCCTGATCATGTAAATAACATCGCATTCCGGCTGTTTAATGCCGCGTTGCGTTGCCGCTTTGGTTTAGGCGATGCAGGAATTGTCAAACGTGCGCCAAGACTGATGGATCAGCTTTCCTCAACTCGTGGATGGCTGCACAAGATGCTACATGGGTCTGAGCTGGACTCGGCTATTCTGGCAACTCTTTTATTTGCGCCTCAACCGGTCACTGAATCATTAGCTAATTCGCTATTTTCATCATTTTCATCTTATTTTGCCCAGGATACCTCTTATCCATTTTTATGGCCTTACCTTCTGGCTCATTCTGATTATTTTGCTATCCCTAACTTAGTTTCGGATTTAACGTATTGCTTTCCGCCACTGGCTCAGCGACTTTTTGAGGCTGGATTGTGTCGCCAGAAGGGCAAAAACGATTATTACCGCGACTTGACTTTGATGCTGCTGGCGCAGGGCAAGTTACCGCATGTGGATATACGTTCACATCTGCATCAGGCGGCGCGTGGTTTAAGCGCAACTCAACTGGCGCAGCGGGAAAACGGTGTGGATGGGCTGGCGCAATGGCTTTGCGATGGCCGTGCTACGCCTTCAGACGTGGCTGGAATTCTGGCTAAACAAATCGAAATGACAGACCAGGGTTTTGCGTCATTGGATCAGGCGATGGCGTCGTTGTGCGCAACCGGAGAAGCGGGACGATTTACGGTATTGCTGGCGTTGGAACAAGTCATTGGCGATAGCGTCGCCGATTTTTCACCCCGAAAACTCTCGTTAGTGCTGGATCGATTAGCGGCGATACTGGAAGAGACTGGACGAACCGTAGAGGATGCAGCGGCTCAGCAAGTCATAAAAACATTGGCGACAGCAAAGAAAAAAACTGTTGTTCGTGATAAGGCGAATGCTTTGACAGCGCGATTTAATGGAAATAATCAGCCGCCATTGTACATTCTGGCAGTGGCGGCGCTGGCGGTGAAATGAGTGCGATGAACTCTGATAAACGCTATGGGCGACTCGTATTCGACAGTTTGGCGTTTCTAGCGGTGCTGGCCGGGTTGGGCTGGTTCATCATCGCTGGGGCTGGCGAATTACATTACAATTGGCAATGGTATCGAATACAGCAATATCTCTACCGGATTGAAGACGGTGAATTTTATCCTGGCCCTTTATTGCAAGGCTTAGGTGTAACACTGGAACTGACGGGCTGGAGTTTGTTGCTGACTATTGTATTTGGATTGGCTACGGCGCTATTGCAACGCTCGACTTCATGGGTTGGACATGCAGTGGCGCGGGTTTATATTGAAATCATTCGCAATACGCCATTACTGGTGCAACTTTATCTGGTTTATTTCGTATTAGCCCCGATTCTTGATCTGGATCGTTTTGTAGCGGCTGTGCTGGCGCTGGCGATTTTTGAAGGCGCATTTGCCGCAGAGATTTTTCGGGCTGGGATTGAGGCCATTCCGCATGGACAGTGGGAAGGCGGACGAGCATTGGGTTTAGCCCCGTATGCGGTTTATCGCTGCGTCATTCTGCCTCAGGCCATTCGACTGGTGTTGCCACCCTTAACCGGACTGGCTATTTCCTTGATTAAACATTCGGCGCTGGTTAGTGTGATTGCGGTAGCCGATTTAACCACGGAAGGCCGTAATCTGATTGCTGATACGTTTATGACTTTTGAACTCTGGTTCACTGTTGCGGCGCTGTATCTGGCAGTGACCACCAGTTTGTCGTTATTCGTCAGTGTACTGGAACGCTATATGCCCGTGCGCGGCGTCGGACACGGTTGAAAGCCGACTATGGGAGTTTTCAGCGCAGAGTGGGTGATATTGGCAAATCGGGCGCGATGATTGCGAGAATTTCCAGTGCGGGTTTGCGCACTTCCGGCGCTACGTCCAACAGGATTTCTGCTTTTCCAGCCACCGCTTGCTTTTTTGAAGAGAGATCAACTCTCATCTTTCGCTGTTTGAAGGCGGCTTTGAATGCGACTCGAATAGCTACGCTATGATTAAACTCGATTTGCCCAAGAAATATAATATCTCTTGATCTCATGGCTAATCGGGCGTTGCAACAGAATGTTTTGGGTAGCCACGAACTTTCGGCGTTCGATCTCAAGGTATAACTATTGTGAAAAATGAAAACCGCGAAGCATGTGCAACAATTCGAGGATATAATTATCAATTTGATGCAACCATTACTGCAATTCTCGGATTGAGTGGCGAAGATACCTTGGTTATTGAAGGTCTCGAGGATTTTGATATTAATCGCAGCAACTCCTCTGATCTGTTTCAGTGCAAATACTATGCGGCTCAAAAATTAACAAACTCGGTATTGCGAGATGCAGTATTGCCAATGCTGAAGGATTTTGTTTCTCGCGATAGAAAGAATGGCTTTGACCGCATATATCACCTTTATGGTTACTTTAAGGAATCTACTCTTACGCAGGAGACGATCACACCAGAAACATTAAAAAAGTGTTTGGTAACAAAAGAGCGTTCTAATGAACCTTCTACAAAGACTGAATATATCATTATCAATATTACAAGAAAA
>JAAUTD010000221.1 GCA_012031845.1 Synechococcaceae cyanobacterium SM1_2_3 | reverse complement strand
TGTGGTGCAACTGCCTGGCGTCCAGGATACCGCCCGCGCCAAGGAAATTCTCGGCGCCACCGCCACGCTGGAATTCCGGCTGGCCGACGAAGACAACGACTGGAATCAGGCCGCGACCAGTGGCCGCATCCCGCTCAATTCACGGCTGTACAAGGATCGCCACGGTCAGCCGGTGTTGCTGCAAAAGAAGGTGATGCTAACCGGCGATTCCATTGTTGACGCTTCCTCCGGCCTTGATCAGCAGAGCGGCGGGGCCGCGGTCTATGTCAGTCTGGATGGCAAGGGCGCCAAGCGCTTTGAGGACGCCACCAAAGATAATATCGGCAAGCGCATGGGCGTGGTGTTCATCGAGAACAAGACCGAAACCAAGCGGGTAGACGGCGAGTTGAAAAAGACCTCATTCACCGTCGAGGAAGTGATTAACGTCGCCACCATCCGCGACCGCCTGGGCCGACGCTTCCAGATTACTGGCCTGGATAGCACCCGCGAAGCCCGCGATCTGGCGCTGTTGCTACGAGCCGGGGCGCTGGTCAGTCCGATTGAGATCATCGAAGAGCGCACCATCGGCCCCAGCGCCGGCAAGGAAAATATCGCGCAGGGTTTTAACGCCGCCGCTATCTCGCTGCTGGTGATCGCCGGATTCATGACCTGGCGCTATAAGAGCTTTGGGCTGATCGCCACCGCCGCGCTGGCGGCGAACGTGGTGTTGATTATTGCCGCCTTGTCCACCTTGCAAGCGACGCTGACCCTGCCCGGCATCGCCGGCATCGTGCTGACGATGGGCATGGCGGTGGACGCCAACGTGCTGATTTATGAGCGTATTCGGGAAGAATTGCGCAACGGCAACACGCCGCAAGCCGCTATTCATTCCGGTTTTGACCGGGCGTTTGACACCATTCTCGATTCCAATATCACGACGCTGATTGCGGCGCTCATGCTGTTTGGTTTTGGATCCGGCCCCATCAAGGGCTTCGCCGTGACCCTGAGCATCGGCATCCTGACCTCGATGTTCACCGCGGTCACTGGGTCACGCGCCTTGGTCAATTACATCTACGGCGGTCGAAAACTGACTGAACTGTCGGTCTGAGCCGCTGGCACGGGAAACCCTTTATGTGGCGACTGAGTTTTTACAACACGAATATTGATTTTTTGCGCTGGCGCAAAATCGCGATGATCTGGTCCGTCGCGGTGCTGCTGATTGCGCTCGGCTCAATGCTGATTCGGGGCTTGAACCTGGGACTGGATTTCACCGGCGGCACGGTGATCGAAGTGAATTACCCGAACCCCGCCGATTTGCCGCAACTCCGGCAGACCTTGAGCAATGCCGGTTTCGGCGATGCGCAAGCCCAGCATTTCGGCGCCTCTCGATCCGTCCTGATCCGCATTCCGCCTCGCGCCCAGACCAACGCCGCTGCCTTGAGCAATCAGGTGCTGCAAGTCTTGCAGAGCGGTGAGGGCGGCGCGGGCGTGACTTTGGCGCGTGCCGAATTTGTTGGCCCGCAGGTGGGGCAGGAACTGGTGGAACAGGGTGGATTGGCGGCGCTGGGCGCATTGATGGGGATTCTGGTCTACGTCATGTTTCGCTTTGAGTGGCGGCTGGCGGTTGGCACCATTGCCGCCACGGTTCATGACGTGGTGTTTACTATCGGCTGGTTTTCGCTGTTCCAGATCGAGTTTGATTTAACGGTGTTGGCGGCGGTGCTGGCGGTGATTGGCTATTCGGTCAACGATACGGTGGTGGTGCTGGATCGCATCCGCGAAAACTTCCGCAAGCGGCGCAAGGGTTCCGCCCAGGAGATCATGAATCTGTCCATCAACGAAACCCTGTCACGAACCATCATGACCAGTTTCGTCACATTACTTTCGGTCATCGTGCTCTACTTTTTCGGCGGCGTAGTGATGCACGGTTTCTCGGTCGCCATGATCGTGGGCATTATGGTGGGCACTTACTCGTCCATTTACATTGCCAGCGCCAGCGCCTTGTATCTCGGCCTCAGCCGGGAAGACTTGTTGCCAAAGGCCAAGGAAACTGCTGATGATCGGCCCTGAAACCGGTCAGAGAGGTAATGACCTCCCCGACTCATCCGACGGCGCAGGGCTTAAATGTCGCTGCGTAACTGACTGAACGGATCAGGATCATCCGCTTGTGGCGTAACCAGACGCGCCCGGGTGCTGTCTTGCTGCTGGAGCTGATCGTTCTCAACAGCGCGCATCACCAGTCGCGCCAAGCCGTTGCGATCAGCCACAGCAACGCGCTGGCCGCTATCAAGCTGCCCGATCCGAGCAGATCACCGAATGTGCCGCCGGCGAGGCCATAGCCGATGCCGACCAGGCTGGCCAGCCAGAACACGCCAATGGGCGCAGCGGTGCAGGCCGCGCAGCCATGAGTGGCGACCGCAGTGGGCGGCGCGATCAGCGCCAAGAGAGTTCTTTTCATAACGTAGTTCCTCCGGTGGATTTAGCCTAAAGTATTCAAGGTAGATTTTGTGAGAGGCTTGGCGCAAATGATGACCAGTTTATGCGCTCACCTTAATATAACCATAGCTCTGATTTTCACGGTTTGCACCATGACCGTAACTGAACTGTCGAGTATAGTCGGATGATTCACAATCGAAACTGTTCGAGACGAGACGACGATTCTCATGCCGTAGGAGGCCCTGCATGAACATCAAGAAAGCGCTGGTGGTGGACGATTCCAAAGTCGCTCATTTAACCTTACGCAAGCTGTTGATCGAACGCGGTATCGAGGTCGACTGGGTCGGATCCGGCGAGGATTGCATCAAATACCTGGACACCAAGAAGCCTGAGATCATCTTCATGGATGTGATGATGCCTGGCATGGATGGTTTTGAGACCAGCCGGGCCATTACCAGCAAGTACTCTGAGAATGCATCGCCCATCATCATGTGTTCCGCCAATGCTACTGACGAGGATAAGCGGGACGCCAAGGACAGCGGCGCGGTCGGTTTTCTCTCCAAGCCGTATACTCCGCAACAGTTGGACGAAGTGTTGCAGATGGTTGGCGCGGGCACGTCCAGCATCTCAATGGGCGAAGCCACTCTCCATCGAATGGATACGGCGATCAAGCCACCGGTAGCGGCGCCAAAACCTATTATCGCTCCGCCTCCAGTTGTGGAGAAAGCGCCGCCAACTCCGGTGGCGCCTGCGCAACCGCCAACGCCAGTCCCGGTGCAGGCTCCCCCAGCGCCTTCAGCTCCTGCAACTGCGGCCATGTCCACCGCCGAGATCGAGCAGCTTGCCGAACGCGCTGCCTGGGCCGCCGCCGAAAAGGTCGCTCGCGATATTGTTCAGGAACTGGTGCCGGGTCTGGCGCGTGAGATTGCCCAGCAAACCGCTCACAATGTCGCCGAGGATTTGGGTCGCCGGGCTGCCCATGCGGCAGTACGCGCCGCCCAGGAAGCGGCCAAACAGGTCGCTACCGAAATTGCCCGTGGCACTGCCGAACGCACCGCTCGCACTACCGCCCAGGAAAGCGCCCGCTCGGTGGCGGAACAGGCGGCTCGGGAAGTCAGCGAAGGCATTTCGCAGCGCAATGTTGCTCGTGGTCTGGAAATCAACCGGGAAGAACTGCTCAAGGAGATCGAAGAGCAGATCAGTCGGCAAAGCCATGAAACCCTGGGAATGTTGACCGGCGCTCCTGAATTCAAGCAGCAGATCATCCAGACCGTCCGATCCGGAATTCAACCGGTGATCGAAACCATCGCCCGGGACGCCGCCAACAAATCGGTTCAGCAGGCCACCGCCGAACTGGCCGCGCAATCCGGCGGCGGTTCTGGAAAGGCTACGGCGGCTCTGGTTATGGCGATTATCGCTGTTCTGGGATCGCTGGCCGCTCTGGCCCACGCCTTCAAGGTGTTCTAGCTCTGATCTCGACCGTCGGCGGCGCGCATCGCCGACGGTTTCTCCCTCATCTGTCCCGTTTTTCCATTCCGCCTTTTCAGGAGGCTGTCATGCGGTATTCGCGGCTATCCGCTGGCTGGCTGCATCGGATTGTGTTGGGACTTTGCATCCTGCTGTCGCCGATTTACATTCACGCCGAACCTGTGATTTATCCGGCCAGCGACCGCATTCACCCAGTATTCGCCCGCAATGGGATGGTCGTCACCCAGGAATCGCTGGCTAGTCAAGTCGGGCTGGATGTGCTGAAACAGGGCGGCAACGCAATGGATGCGGCGGTCGCGGTCGGCTTCGCGCTGGCGGTGACCTTGCCGCAAGCGGGCAATCTCGGCGGCGGCGGCTTTCTGCTGGCCCATGATGTGGCCCAGCGCCAGACTGAGGCGATTGATTTCCGTGAAACTGCGCCTGCCGCCGCTCATCGCTCACTGTATTTGAATCCACAGGGCGATGTGGATGAAGCCCGGATTCGTTACAGCCATCAGGCCGCAGGGACGCCAGGCACAGTGGCCGGATTGGCGCTGGCGCATCAGCGGCATGGTCGTTTACCTTGGCCAAAGCTGCTGGAACCGGCGATTCATCTGGCTGAGCGCGGCATCCCGGTCAGTGCGGAACTGGCGCAATCGCTGCAATCGGCCGCGAGCGATGAGTCCGTGGCCAAGCAGCCGGGCGGTGTTTTTCAAGGCGGATGGTTCCGCCTATGAGCCGGGCGATACGCTCAGGCAACCCGATTTGGCGGCTTCGCTCAAATTGATCGCGGAACAAGGTTCCAAGGCGTTCTATCAGGCGATATTGCCGACAAGATTGCCGCCGACATGCGGGCGCATGACGGCTTGATCACCCTGGACGATCTCAAAAAGTACCGGGCCAGGTGGTGCGCGAGCCGGTTCGCGGCAGTTATCGCGGTTATGACATCGCCTCCATGCCGCCGCCCAGTTCCGGCGGAGTGCATCTGATCCAGATTCTGAACCTGCTGGAACAGTGGCCGTTGGCTGAACTGGGCGCTGGCAGTGCCACAACCCTGCACCGGATGGCCGAGGCGATGAAGCTGGCCTATGCCGACCGCAGCGAATATCTGGGCGATCCCGATTTCGTCAGGATTCCAGTCGCTGGTCTGACGGCGAAAGCCTACGCCAAGGAATTAGCGGCGCGAATTGATCTCAGCCGGGCTCGACCGGCGACCGAGATTAAGCCCGGCCAGCCTCAGCCTTACGAAAGCGGGCAAACCACTCATTACTCAGTCGCGGATCGGGATGGCAACGCGGTTACGGTCACTTATACCCTGAACTTTCCTTATGGCTCCGGCATTGTCGCGGCGGGAACCGGCATCCTGCTGAATAACGAAATGGACGATTTTGCCGCCAAACCGGGCGTGGCTAACGCCTTTGGGCTGATCGGCGGCGACGCCAATGCGGTCGCTCCCGGCAAGCGTCCACTCAGTTCGATGACGCCAACTTTGGTATTCAAGGATGGACAGATCGGGCTGGTGACGGGCAGTCCGGGCGGCAGCCGGATTATCACCACCGTGCTGCAAATCCTGCTGAATGTGATTGATCACCAGATGAATCTGGCCGAAGCCACGGTGGCTCCGCGCATCCACCATCAATGGCAGCCGGATGAGTTGCGGGTTGAGGAAGGATTTAGCCCGGATACCGTGCGGTTGCTGGAGGGATTAGGCCATAAGGTCGTGGTCAGGGAGGCGATGGGTTCGACCCAAAGCATCGTCCGAATGCCGGAAGGTTGGTGCGGTTTTCCCGATACCCGCCAGCCCAGTGGCCGGGCGGCGGGGTATTAAGCAGCTGTCTAACGGGTTTCCTTTTCGGAGTTAGGCAAAGTCAGCGCCAGGAACAATGCGCCGTTATCGCGTTTGACCAGCACCGAAATTGGGCGACCTGTCGGCAACGCCTTAACCAGATCCGCGAACTGATCCAGGCTGGTGATTTCCTGATTATTCAGCCGGGTAATAATGTCGCCGGGCCGAATCCCGGCGCTGGCGGCTGGCCCATCATCTACCTCTTTGACCAGAACCCCCTGATCGCCTTCCTTGCGCTGGTCGGCAGGCAGTTCAGTCACGCGCAGACCCAGCCGGTTACGGCCAGACGGTTCGGCAATGGATTGTTGCAGCAGCTTGGGTTCCTCCGGCAGTTCCTTGATTTTCACGCTCAGGGTTTTTTCCTTGCCGTCGCGAATGACGGTCAGCGATACGGTCGTTTCCGGCCGGGTGCGCCCCACCATCAGCGGCAAATCGCTGGAATGCGCCACCGGCTGGCCATTGAAAGCGACAATGATGTCGCCGGGCTTGATTCCACTCCCCTGCGCCGGGCCATCGGGCAACACCTGCCCAATCAGGGCGCCATGCGGTTTGTCGAGGCCGAAGGATTGCGCCAGTTCCGGGGTCACTTCCTGAATCAGCACACCCAGCCAACCTCGCGCCACTTTGCCGCCATTCTTGATCTGATCCGCCACATCCATCGCCACATCAATCGGAATGGCGAAGGAGATGCCCTGATAGCCGCCGGAACGGCTGTAATCTGTGAGTTGACGCCAATAACTTCGCCGTCGAGATTGAACAGCGG
>JAAUTD010000220.1 GCA_012031845.1 Synechococcaceae cyanobacterium SM1_2_3 | reverse complement strand
ATCCTGGACTTTATGGCTGAATGGCGATCGGACTGCTGATTGACGAGTAGCCAGCAGCGCTGTCGCCGCGAAATGATCTTTGGCATCCATCTCAATAATTTTATTCAGCAAGGCTGTTCCCTCATCAAAATTGGCCTTGCCGGATTAACATATACGCTTCGCCTTTGAGACACAGTAAATAGAATCGCACCATGACCATATTATTTTGATTGCTGCCAAACAACCTTGCCTCACTTATCTCGCGCCAATCGTCAGGCAATCCAAGCTGATGCCGAATCACCGCCCGCGCCTGCTGACTGATAATAGTCGCATCGGTAAATCGCTGCTGATAAAAATAATAGCGAAACAGCGTTACCAGAACCATTAAATTTTCTGGAGCCAGATCATAAGCCCGCCGCAAAAAAGTTTCAGCAGCTCCGCTTTTGTAATCTTCAGTCGCTTGCTGGATCAGTTGCACCACTTCTTCCGAAGGCGGATTCTCAAAGAAAAGCGGCTCGGCGTCGAAAGACAATAAATCCATCACAGATGTCCTCAGTCAGTGGCGTGAATAGTTTTGTCCAGAAAAGACTAGCCGTTTTTTGATCAGCCAGTTCATATTTTATCAGCCAGCCTAAGCGGCTGAACCTTCTAATCGCCAGCCCAGAATTTCACCGGCTCGCAACGGAATCAATTCTTCCTCGGCGTCAAACGGAAAACAGGCCGGAACGGGCAACGGCTGACGCCGCAGGGTCACAGTATCGGAATTGTGTGGCAGTCCGTAGAAATCCGCGCCATGAAAGCTGGCGAAGGCTTCCAGTTGATCCAGCGCATTGGCCGCTGCAAACGCCTCCGCGTACAGCTCCAGTGCAGCATACGCCGTGTAACAACCGGCGCAACCGCAGGGATTTTCCTTGCCGCAGCGGGGATGCGGAGCGCTGTCAGTGCCCAGGAAAAATTTGGGATTGCCACTGGTGGCTGCTTTGATCAAGGCTTGCCGGTGTCGTTCGCGCTTGAGAATCGGCAGACAGTAATAATGCGGTCGGATGCCGCCCTGAAAAATCGCGTTGCGGTTATAAAGCAAATGATGCGCGGTGATCGTCGCCGCAACCGTGGCCGGAGCCTCTCGCACAAAATCAGCCGCATCCTGAGTCGTAATGTGTTCCAGCACGATTTTCAGCGCCGGAAAATCGGCCAGCAGCGGGATTAGCACCCGCTCGATAAACACGGTCTCACGGTCAAAAATGTCCACGTCCGGATCGGTGACTTCGCCATGAATCAGCAGCGGCAACCCGTGGGTCTGCATGGCCGCCAATACCGGAAACAGCTTGCCTATATCGGTCACGCCAGCATCGGAGTGCGTAGTCGCGCCAGCGGGATAGAACTTGCAGGCCAGCACATGGCCTGACGCTTTGGCGCAGGCCACTTCGACGGGAGTGGTCTGGTCAGTCAGATACAGGGTCATGAGCGGCTGGAATGACAAACTGGACGGCAACGCATCCAGAATTCGTTGCCGGTACGCCAGCGCCTGTGCAGTGGTCGCTATCGGCGGGCGCAAATTAGGCATGATCACGGCGCGGGCGAACTGGCGGGCGCTGTGTGAGACCACCGCTTGCAGCGCGGCGCCGTCGCGGAGATGCAAATGACAGTCATCGGGACGGGTAAAACGGAGAATATCGGGGTTCATGGTCAGGTTCAGCGGGTCGGTAAGGCGATGCGCCCGCCAAATTATAAGCCTGATGCGCCTTGACGCATGGGACTAAAGTCTTAAGCTAACCACTTGCGGCAGTTCGGAGCAAATGAAGACCGGGCTACTTTTGTGGATTTGCCTGGCTGAATCGGCAGGCGTGGATTGAAACATCAGGTGAGGATCATTATGTCCGACATTAAAAAAGTCGTGCTGGCCTATTCGGGCGGTTTGGATACTTCTGTCATCCTGAAATGGTTGCAGGATGTGTATCAATGCGAAGTGGTGACCTTCACCGCTGATTTAGGTCAAGGCGAGGAATTGGAACCCGCTCGGCAAAAGGCGCTGATGGCGGGCATTAAGCCAGAGAACATTTATATTGAGGATTTGCGCGAGGAATTTGTCCGCGATTTCGTTTTCCCGATGTTTCGGGCCAATGCAATTTACGAAGGTGAATATCTGCTTGGCACTTCGATTGCGCGTCCATTGATCGCCAAACGTCAGATTGAAATTGCGGTGGCGACTCAGGCGGATGCGGTCTCGCACGGGCGACCGGCAAAGGCAATGATCAGGTGCGTTTTGAGTTGGGCGCCTACGCATTAAAACCAGATATCAAGATCATTGCGCCGTGGCGCGAATGGGATTTGTTGTCGCGGGAAAAGATGCTGGCTTATGCAGAAAAGCATGGTATTCCGGTTGAAATGAAGCGCGGCAAGAAATCGCCTTATTCAATGGACGCCAACCTGCTGCATATTTCTTATGAAGGCGGGATACTGGAAGACCCGTGGAATGAGCCGGAGGAAGAGATGTGGCGTTGGAGCGGGTCGCCGGAGAAAGCGCCGGATAAACCCAAATATCTGGAACTGACTTATCAGCAGGGCGATATTGTCGCAATTGACGGGGAAGTTTTAAGTCCGGCGGAGGTGTTGACTAAGCTGAACAAGCTGGGCGGTAAACATGGCGTGGGTCGCCTGGATTTAGTGGAAAACCGGTATGTTGGAATGAAATCGCGCGGTTGCTACGAAACGCCTGGCGGTACGATTATGCTGAAAGCGCATCGAGCAATGGAATCACTGACCCTGGATCGGGAAGTCGCGCACCTCAAGGATGATTTAATGCCGCGTTATGCCAGCCTGGTGTATAACGGCTATTGGTGGAGTCCAGAACGGAAGCTGCTGCAAAACCTGATTGATGCTTCGCAAGCGCATGTCAATGGTGCGGTGCGAGTGAAGCTGTATAAAGGCAATGTGATTATCGCAGGCCGTAAATCGGATGACAGCCTGTTTGATATGAACATTGCGACTTTTGAAGATGATGCGGGCGCTTATGACCAGAAGGATGCAGGCGGATTTATTAAGCTCAATGCACTGCGGATGCGGATCGCGGCGCTGAAAGGGCGTAAATAGTTTATTGATGACCCGACGCCGTTTTACTTATGGCAGCGTCGGTTTTTATTCATTGATGTAATTGTATTTTGAGAACAATTGATGCGCATCCTTCACACCATGTTGAGAGTTGGCGATCTGGATCGATCCATTCGGTTTTATACAGAAATCCTGGGGATGAAACTGTTGCGGCAGCGCGAATATCCGGCAGGCCAGTTTACTTTGGCTTTTATTGGATACGGAGATGAATCCGAACAAACGGTGATTGAATTGACTTACAATTGGGGTGTCGATCACTATGAAATAGGCGCTGGTTATGGGCATATCGCCATAGAAGTGGATGATGTTTATCAGGCCACTGCTGAAGCCAAGGATCGTGGCGGTAAAATTCTGCGTGAAGCCGGGCCAATGAATGCAGGAACTACGATTATCTCGTTTATCGAAGATCCTGATGGCTATCCGATAGAGTTGATTGGCAAGAAATAGAATGATACAGCGTGGTTGTGGATAAACGGGGCAGGCTGCAATGATAGGAGGGAAACCATTGGAACATCTGCAAGCCCAGGATAATCATAATTGTCAGATACCCTATGGAGTTGGCGATGCTTCATACCAGGCTGCGGGCAGTGAAATCGGTATTAGAAGATTGGTTGATGACTTTTACGATATCATGGATAAACATCCAGATGCCAAAAACATTAGAAGTATGCACCCGCAGGATTTAATAGTTTCGAGAGACAAGCTGGCCCGTTTTTTATGTGGCTGGCTGGGTGGTCCAAGACTTTATGCCGAGAAATATGGCCCCATCAGAATACCACAGGTGCATAGTCATCTGAAAATTGGACGTGATGAACGCGATGCTTGGCTGTTTTGTATGCAGGAAGCATTAAAAAAGCAACCCTATGCGGCAGGGTTCAAGAAGTATTTGATGGAACAGCTTTATGTGCCTGCCGAACGTAGTAGAAACCATGAGTAGAAATTGGTTTATTGGACGCTGTAGACCACGATTAAGAGGCCACAGTTAATTTTCATCTTCACCTGTACCACCTAACCCATAAGGATAATACCTTGGCCAAGCCTAACTATCAGTACGAAAAACGCCAGAAAGATCTTGCGAAGAAAAAAAAGCAGGAAGAAAAACGGCAAAAGAAATCAGATAAAAGTGGCACATTACCTGATGAAGCTGTAGAAACAGTGGAGACAGGTGAAACCACAGAGGATCAAATACCGGTTCAACCGGAATAATATGGAGAGTGTAAAACGAAATCCGGAGTTGGCGCAAATCAACTTGTTCGCTCTGGATTTCGTTTTACTACATTCAGGCTATTTGCTGCGCTGGTAGAGGTCATTACAAGGAATGATGTTAATCCCTGACTGTGAGATTGACCGCTGGCTGGCTGAGGATATTCCCTTCGGCGATTTGACCACTCATGCCTTGGGCATCGCCCAACAATCAGGCCGTATGTCCTTCCAAGCCCGGCAGCCTATGGTGATGGCAGCATCCGAAGAAGCCGCCCGTCTACTCGTTCGGGTGGGTTGCGTGGTTGGTGATATGTGTCCCAGTGGATTTAAGGCTGAAGCCGATGCAGTGCTATTAACCGTTGAAGGAACGGCAGAGGCGCTATTAGCCGGTTGGAAGGTGGCGCAGACATTGATGGAATACGCCTCCGGCATGGCTACGGCAGCCGCTGCTATTGTGCAAGCAGCGCGTACCGTTAATCCAGATATTTCGGTAGCGTGTACTCGTAAAACTTTCCCTGGCGCTAAGGCTATTTCACTGAAAGCCATTATGGCGGCAGGCGCTGTGCCACACCGGCTTGGTTTGTCCGAAACCGTGTTGGTATTCCCGGAGCATCGCATCTTTCTCAATGGAGAGAGCATGATCTCCACAGTAACGCGATTAAAAGTCGTCTGCCCTGAGCGTAAGATCGTCGTTGAGGTTAATAGCCCAGACGAAGCGTTATTAGCTGCTCAGACCGGCGCTGACGTGGTGCAACTGGAGAAATTTTCACCCGATTTAGTAGCCAAGGTCTTGGCTCAATTGGCTATTACCGCTCCTGATGTGAAAATAGCTGCCGCTGGCGGAGTCAATCCAGCAAATGCCGCTGATTACGCCCGTGCTGGCGCTCATATTCTGGTCACGTCGGCGCCCTATTTCGCGCCGCCCGCTGACATTAAAGTCATTATTTCTGCACAGTAGATTTCTTCAATACCGTACTCGCCCATGATCAAAATCCCGCTTTCAGAAAAAACTGGCGTCGTGACGCGGCATAATCATTTTACCTCACGCTACATACCTCCGCGCCATATTGACATCTGGCATCCACCTGATTACTCAATAAATCCTGAAGTTCGCTACCCTGTTATTTATATGCACGACGGCCAAAACCTTTTCGATCCGGCTTCTTCTTATATTGGAGTGGATTGGGGTATGGGTGAGGCCATGATGCGCCTCATGGATGAATTCGAGTGGACAGGCGCCATCATCGTGGGCATTTGGAACAGTCCGCAGCGTTGGCGGGAATATATGCCTGACAAACCGCTGATTGGTCAGAGTGGGCGCGGTCTACTCACTCAGTTTATTCAAAATGCTGGCGGAACCCCTTTATCAGGGTTATATCTCAAATTTATTACCGAAGAACTCAAACCCTTTATTGATGCAACCTACCGTACTTTGCCGGATCAGCCACACACCTTTATCATGGGTTCAAGCATGGGCGGTCTGATTTCTCTCTACGCTTTAATTGAGCATCCTGATGTCTTTAGCGGAGCAGGATGCCTGTCAACCCATTGGCCGATGGGCCAAAACATCATGGTTGATTATCTGGGCGCGGCCTTGCCGAAACCAGGAAACCATTTATTATATTTCGACTATGGCACCAGGACACTGGATGCAGACTATGAACCCTATCAGCAGCGCATGGATGGCTTGCTGCAAACAGCAGGTTATAAAGCCGGGCGAGATTGGCTTACGCTGAAATTTGATGGAGCGGAACACTCCGAACGGGCTTGGCGGGCAAGAGTGCATATTCCATTGCGGTTTCTATTTCAATCAAAGCCGTAAACAAGCTATTTGTAGCTTAATCAGATAGTTAGTAATTTGAAGATTATGCGGATAGCACTGTCATTTGTTCATATTTTAAGTTTCAATGATGTCCTTCCAAGCCCAACCTGCCAGACTCTTCAGCCTCTTTTATGCTTCCTTCCTGTAACATCCAGTAACAGTAAGGAAGCCGTTATTTATTCTGGATCAATACCTAATTCCCGCAGCCGAACCGCCAGCCGTTCGGCTCGTTGCTCGGCCTCATTCGCCCGCTGGCTCTCCTGCTCGGCCCGCTGACGTTCCTGTTCCGCCTGCTCCGCCCAGTCGGAATCAGCCGCCCGTTACGGTCGCTCCAGCGCAACCACAAGGCGTCAGCACCCTCGTATTCACCCTGCCATAGACTCAAGCCGAGTCCGA
>JAAUTD010000219.1 GCA_012031845.1 Synechococcaceae cyanobacterium SM1_2_3 | reverse complement strand
CAGCCGCGCCCACCACTGCACAGACGATGACCGCCGCTGCTGTGTGCGGCAACAGTTGGCCCAGTCTTAGCCATTGATTCGGCCTGGGGACGACGGGGCGGCGGGCAGGCGTCTGGGGGGAGCGAGTGCAGGCGTCGGAACTGCCGATTGCAGCGGCGTGGCAACGCCTTGTGCATGTTTGGGCAGGCTGGCCTTCAGCAACGCCACGTCGCCATCGGGCAGTTGCTGCACATCACCGAAGGTCGCGTCCATGTCCTCAAAAGCGGCGGCGTGTCGTGGGTCGGCGTCCAGCCAGGTCTGCAATTCGGCCTCGCCCTCCGGGGCCATCCCGTTGCGCTTGCGCGCCACCCAGGTGGCTGCCTCAATGTCCAGCGGGTCTTGCGCCTGTGCGAAGGTCTCGAATTCGCGCTTGTCGGCGTCTGCCCCGTGCATGGGCGCGGGCAGGCGTTCGGATGAGAACAGGTTCATGGGCATGGGAGAGAAGGAAATGGCTGGCTCTTGTGAATGGAGACGCATGAGGGCAGGCCATCCTCACCTCCGGGCTTTCGCCACCCGGCTTGAAAGATTGCCGGACTACTTCTGCGCCTGGGATAGCTCAGGGATCGTCCCGCCATCCTCCCGCAACCCTGCGCTCGCAAAGCTTACAGGCCACCATGCCCCGCACCACATGCTTTTCCACCATGCTGACCGAGATGCCCATGCGTTGGGCGATCTGCGCATGGCTCAGATCATCGAAACGTGCAGCACGAAAGCCTCGCGGCAGCGGGGCGGCAGGGCTTCGATGGCGGCCACATAGGCGCGGAAGACCTGTTGCGTGGTCAGCGCCTCTTCGGGCTGCAGGTGCTGCGGAGCGGGCGGTGCTGGTCTTCGGGGATCGCGTCGAGGTGGTCATGGCGGCGCACCTTGGCGCGGCGGTAATAGTCGATCGCCAGGTTGTGCGCAATGTGGTAGAGCAAGGCGCGGACGTCCAGCACTGCTTGCCCCGAATGCTGCACGGCCAACACACGGGCGTAGCTTTCCTGCACCAGGTCGGCAGCGGCATCGCGGTCGTTCACCTGGCGGGCAAGAAAATTCAGCAGTTCGCGGTGGTAGCGTTCCAGCACGGTAGAACCCATTTAAGGTTGACAGAAACCTGGCGCTGGACATCTTGGAGACGGACAAAGGGCTGGTCTGCGGTCAGCGGGTTGGCGCACAGCCAGCGCTCAAAAGCGCGGCGCACCCTGGACGTGGGCTGGCCGTAGTCGATCTTGAAGGCCCAGGCAACCACCGCGCCGGTGATCTCTTTGGGCAAAGAGGCGAAACAGGCAGGCTGTGAAGCGCGGTCGCTCACGTCCCGAACCGCCACTCGTAGCAGCGCCGCAGCGCCTTGGCGATGTAGCGCTCGGCTGTTGCTCGCGAAACGCCCAGACGCTCGGCGATCTGTGGACTGGTGAGTCCGTCAAGCTGAGCAAACAGGAACGCGGCGCGCACCTCCGGCTTGAGCGCATCAAGCACCTGGTCGATCTCGATCAGTGTTTCAAGGAAGATCAGCCGGTGTTCGGGCGATGGCGCATCGGCTTGGGGCATGGCGGCCAGGATTTCCAGCCAGACCCGCTCCAGATCCCGCCGCCGCCAGCGGTCGATGACCAGACCCTGCGCAATGGTGGACAGATAAGCCCGTGGTTTGACCGTTTGTACGGGTTGCCGCCGCGCAAGAAGGCGGACGAAAACCTCTTGGGCAATATCGGCGGCATCGGACGCATCGCCCAGCTTGCCGAACAGCCAGCTTTGCAGCCAGCTATGATGATCGTGATACAGCGCGGCCAGCGCCGCTGAGGATGCGCAATTCAAGACATGCTCCGGAAGCAACCCAATTAATTGACGATAGGCGGGCTAACCGGACAACGACGTGCGTTGAGGCATGGCTGGCTAGTTTTTGAGAATTGTTTTCATTATCTTATTAGCCAGAGAGAAATTTCAAGTAGGCGCTTGCTGCGATGCCCTATCAGCAACTGCGGGATTTCCCGTGGACTGGGTGGGCGCCTGGTCAGCCGCCGCGCCGCGAGCATCCCAATGAGAATCGACGACAGAGTATTTATTTCACAGCAATCCGCTGGTGCGGAAACCCGCGCCGACCACGACGAACAGCACCGATAGCGTGGTGACTCCCGCGATATGCCAGGCCAGTTGCCGCAGTGCGTCCGGCAGGACGCCAAGCGCCAGCACCAGATTCCCGCCGGTCCAGAGGGCGGCTCCGAGCAGATGCAAAACCAGCATGAGCTCGAACATGGAATCCTCTGCTCGCCGAAAAGGCTGAACCACACAACAAGTTGCGTAGCCGGGTCAAACAGGCGCCAGTGAACCGCTGGCGGGTCAAGAGTTGCCGCGTTGTGTGGCCCCGGATAAAGTACATACATTCCCGTAAACACATAAGGCGCGTCATGGAAATACTGACCGCCCGATTTTTCAACAACGGCAACAGCCAGGCGGTGCGCATTCCCGCCGAATTCAGGCTCGACACCGACCGCGTCCTGATCTCCCGCAAGGAAGAGGGCGACCTGGTTATCCATCCCCTGCGAATGCAACGCGGCGCGGCGCTGATGCAGACCCTGCAATCGCTGGGGGAGGCCGATTGCTCGACACCAACACCCTGATCTGCTTGATCAGGAACCAGCCGCCCGCTATCGCGCAGCGGATCGATGCGTTGCCCGAGGAGGACAGCCTCTGCATGTCCTTCGTCACCTGATATAGGTTAGCGCCCGCTTTACAGTCGCGGGGACGCTTTCAGCGATGGAAAAGACAGTGAACTCGACGGCGACCGTAGCTGGTTACACTTTTGCGTTGCAGTTTGCCGACGGGAAAATCATCACTGGTCAGCCCGGCATGACCCAGTTGACTGTGACTGACGCCGAAGGCCAGTCTGTCGCCCAACTGAAGCCGGTCATGGGCGCGTTCGTCCATATGGTCGGTTTCAATGAGGATCGCAGCGAGATTGCCATATCCATCCAATGGGCAAGGAACCGAAGACAGCAGCGGAGCGCGGCGGGCCGAGCCTGGAATTTCACATCCACTTCGCGTCTGGCGGCTATAAGAAGCTGTTTGCCCAAGTTCAAATTGACGGAAATCAGGTATTCGCGCCCTTCGGGATTGAGGTGTTATCAACGCCGCTGTCCAAACCGGCTTCGTTTTGACTTCGATTCAGAAGTAAAACCGGCTTCCAGCCGATTTTACCCATTCATCCATCCACCCGGTCATCGCCTATGTTCCTCCCCGACATTTCCATCAAGCGCCCGGTATTGGCGACGGTGATGAGCCTCACGCTGATCCTTATCGGCGTGATCTCGTTTCTGCGGCTGCCGGTGCGCGAATATCCCAACATTGATGCGCCGATTGTGTCGGTGCGCACGGTTTATCCCGGCGCCAGCGCCGAAATCATGGAAAGCCAGATCACCCAACCGCTGGAAGACACCCTGGCGGGGATTGAAGGCGTCAAAACCATCAAATCCATCAGCCGCGAAGAGGTGAGTCAAATCACGGTGGAACTGGTGCTGGAGCGGGATGTGGACGCCGCCGCCAACGACGTGCGCGACCGGGTGGCGCGGGTGCGCGGCCAGTTGCCCGATGAAGTCAAAGACCCGGTGGTGGCGAAAATTGAAGCCGACGCTCAGGCCATCATGTGGCTGGCGTTTTCCAGCGAGCGCCACAGCGCGCTGGAGATTACCGATTACGCCGACCGCACCGTCGTGGATCGCCTGCAAGCCTTGCCGGGCGTCGCCAGCGTCATCATCGCCGGCGAACGGCGCTACGCCATGCGGTTGTGGCTGGATCGCGACCGGATGGCGGCGTATGGCCTGACCCCACAGGACGTGGAAAACGCGCTGAACAAGCAGAACGTCGAACTGCCGTCCGGGCGGATCGAATCGCGCCAGCGCGAATTCACCGTACTCACAGAATCGGATTTGCGTACGCCGGAGCAATTTAACGATTTGATTCTCAAGGAAGTCAAAGGCTATCCGATCCGGTTGCGCGACATCGGTTCCGCCGAAATCGGCGCGGAAGATCAGCGCAACGCCTTACGCGCCAACGGCAATCCCTCAGTCGGACTCGGCATCGTCAAGCAATCCACCGCCAATACCTTGAGCGTGGCGCAGGCGGTGCGGGCGCTGCTGCCGGGGATTACCGCCAGTCTGCCGGAAGGCATGAAGATCACGGTGGGCTACGACGGTTCCATCTTCATCGAACGATCCATTGCGGCGGTTTACACCACCATGCTGGAGGCGCTGGGGCTGGTGGCGGTGGTGATTTTTCTGTTTCTGCGCAACTGGCGGGCGACATTGATCCCGCTGGTGACGATTCCGGTGTCGCTGATCGGCGCGTTCATTTTCCTGTACGCGCTGGGTTTCACCATCAACACCCTGACTTTACTGGGATTGGTGCTGGCGATTGGCATGGTGGTGGATGACGCCATTGTGGTGATGGAAAACATTCACCGGCATATCGAAGACGGGATGACCCCGTTCAAGGCGGCGCTGCACGGTTCGCAGGAAATCGCCTTTGCAGTGCTGGCGATGACCATAACCCTCGCGGCGGTGTTTACGCCGCTGGCGTTCATGACCGGCAATACCGGGCGACTGTTCACCGAGTTCGCTTTCACCGTGGCGGCGGCGGTGGCGGTGTCCGGCTTTGTGGCGCTGACCCTGACCCCGATGATGTGTTCCAAGCTGTTGCGGCATCAAAAGCGGCACAACTGGCTGTTCAACGCCAGCGAACGGATGTTCCTGGGGATGAACCGGGGCTATCAAACCCTGCTCAACCACGCGCTCAACCTGCGCTGGCTGATCGTGCTGCTGTTCTTCGTCACTGCCTTTGGCGCGGGCTGGCTGTTCACCCATCTCAAATCAGAACTGTCGCCGCTGGAAGATCGCGGCACCATTATCGGCGTGATTGTCGCGCCGGAAGGGGCGACTCTGGCCTACACCGACGGCTACGCCCGGCAACTGGAACAGTTCTATCAGGCCATTCCTGAAATCAGCTCGTTTCTGGTGTTTGTCGCGCCGGGACTGGAACGGCCCAATCCGGTCAACAGCGCCTTGTCGTTCGTGCGGCTGAAACCGTGGGAACAGCGCCAGCGCAAGCAGCAGGCCATTGCGAAGGAACTCGCGCCGAAAATGGGCCAGTTGCCCGGCGTATTGGCGTTTCCGATCAATCCGCCGTCGCTGGGTCAGAGCTTCCGCAATCCGGCGGTGCAGTTCGTTATCCAGTCCAGCAGCTACGCCGATTTGCAACAGCGGGTGGATCAGGTGATGGCCAAGGCGCGGCAATATCCCGGCATGGTCAACCTGGACAGCGATCTGCGGCTGAATAAACCACAGCTTTCGGTCGTCCTTAACCGCGACAAGATCGCCGCCGTCGGCGCGGACGTGGAAGACATTGGCCGGACCCTGGAAACGCTGTTGGGCGGGCGGCAGGTGACCCGCTTCAAGCAGGACGGCCAACAATACGATGTGGTGTTGCAGCTCAAGGATCAGGATCGCGAGCAGCCGACTGACCTGACCGCGATCTTTGTGCGGGGCCGCGATGGCCAACTGCTCCAGCTCGCCAATCTGGTCGAGGTGCGCGAGACGGTGGGCGCCCAAGGAGCTGAACCGCTTCAACCGGCTGCGCGCTGCGGTCATTTCGGCCAATATCGCACCCGGCTACACCCTGGGCGAGGCGCTGGAGTTCATGGAGCAGACGGCGAAAGAGACGCTGGGCGAGAACGCGCAAACCGCGCTGGACGGCCAATCGCGTGAATTCCGTGAATCCGGGACTACGCTGTACCTCACCTTTGTGCTGGCGCTGCTGCTGATTTATCTGGTGCTGGCCGCTCAGTTCGAGAGCTTCATTTCACCGCTGGTGATCATGCTGACGGTGCCGCTGGCGGTGACCGGCGGGCTATTGGGGCTGTTTCTGACCGGCGGCACCTTGAATGTCTACAGTCAAATCGGCCTGGTGATGCTGGTCGGGCTGATTACCAAGAACGGCATTTTAATCGTGGAATTCGCCAATCAACTGCGGCTGACCGGCCTGGATCGGCGGGCGGCGGTGCTGGAAGCGGCGACCTTGCGCTTGCGGCCTATTTTGATGACCACGCTGGCGACGATTCTCGGCGCGATTCCGCTGGCGCTGGCCTTGGGCGCAGGCGCGGAAAGCCGCCAGCAAATTGGCTGGGTCATCGTCGGCGGCCTGTTGCTGGGAACGCTGCTGACCCTGTTTGTGGTGCCAGCGGCTTACACCCTGCTGGTGCGCAAGACCCACCATTCGGCGGAAGAAGATGCGCAACTGGCGGAACAGGACACGGCGACGGTCAGGGATTCGTCGAAGCCGCTGGGTGTTTAACGCAGAATGCAGCCTGATCAGCGGGGCAGTCCCACAAATCCCGGCGCTTGTTGCAACGCCGCCTACTCTTAAACAGGACTTTCGCTTCAGGTTCAAAAAACGTTCGGGTGAGCCTGTCGAACCCCAGTTTTACCTATAAATGCCCTTCGACAGGGCTTCAGGGCGAACGGATGGAGCGAAAGTCCTGTTAAAGATTCAGGACTTTCGCTT
>JAAUTD010000218.1 GCA_012031845.1 Synechococcaceae cyanobacterium SM1_2_3 | reverse complement strand
CACCGTGATAATCAATTCTTCTAGCGACATGGCTAACGTCCTCTAGGTTATTTTTACCATTCTATCAATAACCTACGACGATACCCATGCCGCCTCAAGATCTAGCCGGTAAAGTTGCACATCGCGTGGTTGATAGTAAACCCGCAACTGCTGATCGCTGATCGCGTGGCGCAAGCGGGCTTCCATCTCAATCCGCTGGCGGGCGGCCTCGGTCAGATCGGCGGAGAAATACTGAAAACGCCCGCGCCCTTCATTTTTGGCCTGATACAGCGCGGCGTCGGCCTGTTGCAACAATTCTTCCGCGCTCTGACCGTGGGCGGGGTACAGACTGATGCCGACACTGGCGCTGAGTCGCAATTCTGTGCCATTGGCTAAATGCCACGGTTCGCTGAGCAGGTTGATAATTTCCATCGCCACTCGCGCGCATCCTGCGGTTGGGCCAGATTCTCCAGCAACACCGCGAATTCATCGCCGCCCAGCCGGGTGACGGTATCCACGCTGCGCAAGCGGCTGGTCAACCGCTCCGCCACCTGTTGCAACACGCATCGCCCGTCGAATGTCCATAGCTGTCATTCACATCCTTGAAGCGATCCAGATCCATCACCAGCAAGGCCAACCCTCCGTCGTCGCGGCGGGCGATGTCAATGCCGTGCTGCAACTGAGCCGACAGCAGCAGGCGATTGGGCAGGCTGGTCAGCGGATCGTAATGGGCCAGGAAATCCAACTGTTGTTCAGAGGCCTTGATTTTGGTCAGATCGGCAAACACGCCGACATAGTGGGTCACGACTCCAGCCGAATTTTTAACCGCGCTGATGCTGAGCAAGCCGGGACACACCTCGCCGTTCTTGCGCCGGTTCCAGATCTCGCCCTGCCAATGCCCGGTCTCGCGCAGACTGGCCCACATCGCCGCGTAGAAGGCCGGGGTTTGCCGGCCGGAATGCAGCAGGCGCGAAGTCTGACCCAGCACCTCTTCCTCGCTGTAGCCAGTCAATTCGCAAAACGCCCGATTGACCCGCAAAATCCGCCCGGCGGCATCGGCGATGGAGATGCCTTCGCGGGTGTCTCGAACACGGTGGCGGCCTGGCGCAACCGCTCCTCAATCCGCAGCCGTTCGGTGACATCGTGCGCCAGCACCACTTCGGCCCGCCGCCCACCAAATTCGAGAACATGAGAGGTAATCTCGACCTCGATCAATGCGCCATCTTTTTTGCGATGCTTCCAGATGCCCGCTTCGTCAATATGATGGTTTTGCACCTGAGCGATATTGTCCAGCAGGCGCGGCACCTCTTCGGGCGGACGAATATCGGTAATGGTCATGCTCAGGAACTCGTCCCGGCTGAAGCCGTAATGCTGAACAGCGGCGTCATTCACCGCCAGAAAGCGCAGGGTTTCCAGATCATAAACCCACATCGGCAGCGGATGCGCTTCAAACAGGCAGCGATATTGCAGTTCGCGCTGACGCAACGCCGCCAGCGCCCAGTTGCGCTCAGTAACGTCGGCGGCCATGCTCATCGCCAGACGGCGGCCATCGGCCAGACTGCCCAGCGCCACCGAGCTGAATTCCCAGTCGCGCTGTGAGCCGTCCTTGCAGGTGATGCGGTACTCTCCCTGCGCTGCCCGTTGCTGCAAATCGTAGAGTTGATTAATCACAACCCGCACCGCCTGCTGCCGCTCGCCATAGGCCAGCCCGGTCCAGTCGGCAATCGTGGGAATATCAGCGCGGGCATAGCCGCTGATCTCGGTCCAGGCCCGGCTCAGGGCCAGCACTTCGCCATTCTCAGCGTGAATCATGATCGGAAACGGCGCTTCTTCCACCGCCCGGCGGAACCGCTCCTGACTTTCCCGCAACGCCTGTTCAGCTTCCAGATGAGCGGCGTCGGCCTCGGCGATTTCCAGGGCATAGGCAATATCGCCCGCCAGTTCCTCCATGAGCGTGATCTCTTCCGCATCAAAGAAATCCGCTTCATCGGCATAAAGACTGATCGCGCCGCGGATTGCGCCCTGCACCGTCAGCGGCAACGCAATCGAAGCGCGATAACCCAGCGCCAAGGCTTGCTCCCGCCACGGCGCCATCGCCGGATCGCTGGCAATATCGTTGCAAACCATCGTCTGACCAGTGCGCAGGGCAACGCCGGTCGGACCTTCGCTATACGGACCGACCAGCGTGACGTGGACTTTTTCCAGATAGTCGCCAACCTGTCCAGCTTGAGCGACTGGCCGCACCCAGCCGGTCTGCGGGTTGAGCAGCCCGATCCAGGCCATGCGGAAATCGCCATCGCGCACCGCAATCTGGCAGGCTTCGCGGAACATCCATTCCGGCTCCTTGCGGCGCACAATGGCCTGGTTGATGTTGGACAGCACCCGGTAAAGCCGGTTAAGTCGGCGGATTTGCTCGGCGGCCCGCTGGCGTTCGGTGATGTCATGGATCGTGGCGATGAAAATCTCCACTTGACCATCGTTGCGGCGCAGACACTTGACATCAATCGCCGCGAACACGACCGCGCCATTCTTGCGAATAAACCGCTTGTCCATCCGATAGCCTTCCGACTCGCCGCGCAGCACCCGCTCAAATTCGGCGACATCAACATCGAGATCGTCGGGATGAGTGATTTCCGCCCAGTTCATGTTCGCCAGCTCCGCCCGCGAATAGCCCAGAATTTCACACAACTGGTCATTGCATTGCAGCCAGCGTTTGTTTTCCGGCGCGGTGATCGCCATTCCGATAAAGGGCAGGTCATAGAATTTGCGCAGCACCTGGTCATGGCGGGCGGCCTGGGCCAGCAACTCGAACCGGTGAGCGCGTTGCTGCTGGCGCCAGAGCGCGAGCGCTGCCGCAGCGACGGCGGCGACGGCGAACAAGGCGACCAGGCTGACCCAGAACACCAAGCGATTCAGCGGCGTCATCACTTCGGCGTGATCAATTTTCGCCACCAGATGCCAGCCGGTATCCCCCACCGGGCGGAAGGCGGCCAGAACCGGTGCGCCGCGATAATCAACGCCGTGCCGGACGCCGACCTGGCCGGTGCGCACTGCGACAGAGGCCGGGAGATCAGGTTTGCTGAGGGGTTCGCGATGCGTCAGGGCGACATCCGGGTGATGGCGCAGTTCATTGAGGAATAAAGCCGAATCGCCGTCGCCGCGCACCAGCAGCGTTTCAGCGCTGGGGCTGGCCGTCGGCCAGCGCTGGATCAGCGGAAACAGTAGGTTTTTTGGCCCGATATGCAGCACCACCGCAGCGATCGGGCGCTGGCCTTCCCGCTCCGCTACGGTGAGCGGCGCCACCCAGTCCAGATGAATCCGTCCAGCCTCATCGCGATACAGATCGCTGCGCTGCACCTGACCCGTGCTGAGCGCCTGGGTCACTATCGGCTGTAGCGGCTTCGGGACACCGGTATGATCGCCCAGATTCAGCCGGATTTTCCCCTCGGTATCCAGCAGCATCACCCCTTCATAGCCATAGGCGCCGCGCAGACTATCCAGCCGGGCTGTAATCTCCGCCCGCTGCGCTGCATCGTCACTGCGCAGCCATTGATCAACCTGCGCGGCAAAGCTGGCGCTGCGAGCCAGCACTTCGCTGTCTCCCTGGCGTTCGCCCAGCCATTGAATAATCTGGTTGGCCTTGAGATCGGCAATGGCCTGGAGATTGGCATAGGCTTCGCGCTCCAGTTGCGGGCCATGCAGATGCACGATGCCAATACCCAGCAGCAGCGGCAGCAGAGCAAGACTGAAAAAGGTCAAAACCCAGTAACGGCGGCGCGGTTCTGGCAGCGGCGCAGTATCCGCTTCGGGCGTGGTGAGCGACTCACGCCAGCCAAGTAACAGCAAATAGAGCAAGCTGCCGGTCACGGTGACAAAAGCCAAACCCTTGACGATGCTCAACCGCGTCATCAAGTCTGGATCCGCAATCACCAGGCTCAATAACCCATCCGAAGTAATGATCCACAATGCCGCGAAAGCCATATAGAGCAGCGCGATCCTGCCGACGGTCAAATAACAGCGCGATGATGAGGGCATAAGCAGGGTCCATGCGCAAGGTGGCTGTCTGGGAAACTTCTGTAAAACTATACTGAATATAGGGCAATGCTAAACAAGATGTAGCACGGCCAGGATATCTCTGCTACGTCAACAATTTGCAATACCGCAGGTTGGGATCTCGTTTCATATCCGCCTGCCAGTCGGCTAACACCGAGCGATTCGCGCTAATGACCGCTTGTCAAGGCGGGAATGAATTCCGATACTACTGCTTATGACCGCGCCCACTTATCTCAATAATCAGTTCCTGATCGCCATGCCTGCTCTGGCTGACCCGAACTTTGTCAAAACCGTCACTTATATCAGTGAACACAACGCCAGCGGCGCGTTGGGCCTGGTCATCAACCGACCGCTGAATTTGACGCTCGGTCAATTACTGGAACACCTGAATATCACTACGCACTACAGCCAGTTGGCGGCGCTGCCGATCTATCATGGCGGCCCGGTGCAGCCGGAACAGGGCTTTGTGCTGCACAGTCCGCTGGGCCAATGGGGCGCAACCCTGCGGGTGACTGATGACATTGGCATCACCACTTCCCGCGACATTCTGCAAGCCACCGCCGAGGGCGAAGGCCCGCATCATCTGCTGGTGGCGCTCGGTTACGCCGGCTGGGGGCCAGGACAACTGGAGCGTGAACTGGCCGAAAATTCCTGGCTGTCCGGTCCCGCCGATTTCGACATTCTGTTTCACACCCGCAACGATTTGCGCTGGCTGGCCGCCGCCGCGCTGCTCGGCATTGATCTGAATCTGCTGTCCGCCGATGTCGGTCATGCCTGACCGCGCTGCCGCGCCCAGCGCCACCGTTCCCGCCTGCCGGATCGCTTTGGGATTTGATTTTGGCCGCGTCCGAATCGGCGTCGCCATTGGCGAAGCGGTGACCGGAACAGCCCGGCCCTTGCGCACCCTGCCCATTCGCCAACAGCGCCCGGACTGGGACGCGATTGCCAAACTCATCGCCGAATGGCGGCCCGATTGGCTGGTGATCGGTGTGCCGCGTCACGCCGATGACAGCGCCAACGCCATGACTGAAGCCGCGCTGCGGTTCAGCCGCCAGTTGCAGGGCCGGTTCCATCTGCCGGTCGCCACGATTGACGAACGGCTGTCGTCGTGGGAAGCCGAACAGCGTTATTTCGAGACTGCGCCCAGCGGTCGCCGTCGCGATAGCGATTCGACGCTGGACGCCCAAGCCGCGGCGGTCATCCTGGAAAGCTGGTTTAACCAACAACGGAGCCTGTCCTCATGCGCGACGCCGAATTCCTGATTGAAGCGCTGGCGGTGCAATTGCGGGAGCTGCTGGCCCGGCGCGGCATTATGGATCCGGCGCTGGTGGGCATTCACACCGGCGGGGTCTGGATCGCCGAGCGGCTGCGGCAACGGCTGGATATTGCGACTCCGCTCGGCCAGTTGGATATTTCCTTCTATCGCGATGATTTCAGCCGGATCGGTCTGCATCCCCAAGTCCGCCTGTCGGAACTGCCGTTCGATGTGGACAATCGCCATCTGGTGCTGATTGACGATGTGCTGCACACCGGGCGCACCGCCCGCGCCGCGCTGAATGAACTGTTCGATTACGGCCGCCCGGCTTCAGTTCTGCTGGCGGTGCTGGTGGATCGCGGCGGGCGCGAGTTGCCGATTGAAGCTCATGTCGCCGGTTCCCGGCTGGAATTGCCCGCCGATCAGCAGATTGAACTGACCGGTCCCGATCCACTGCAACTGATTCTGAAATCCACGCCATGAGCGCCGCCAATATCCAACAGGATCGCCAGGGTCGCCTGCTGCATTTTCTGACGGTGGAGGGTTTGAACCGCCGTCATCTGAGCGAGATTCTCGACACCGCCGAGTCGCTGCGCGGAGTGGCCGAGCGGCGAGTGAAAAAGCTGCCCACCCTGTACGGCAAAACCGTGGTCAACCTGTTTTTCGAGGCCAGCACCCGCACCCGCACCACCTTTGAACTGGCGGCCAAACGGCTGTCGGCGGACGTGCTGACTCTGAATATCGCCACTTCGTCGGCGGCCAAGGGCGAAAGCCTGCTCGACACCTTGCGCAACATTGAGGCGATGCAGTGCGACATGTTCGTCGTGCGCCATGAGCAGAGCGGCGCAGCGGAATTTATCGCCCGCCATGTCAAGCCGCATATCGCCGTAATCAACGCGGGGGACGGTCGCCATGCGCATCCGACGCAGGCGATGCTGGACGTGTTCACCATTCGCCGCCACAAACCGGATTTTCCCAATCTGCAAGTCGCCATCGTCGGCGATATTCTGCATTCACGGGTGGCCCGCTCGCTGATTCACGCCCTCAGCATCCTGGGCGTCGCCGATATTCGAGTCATCGCGCCGCGCACTCTGTTGCCAGCGCAGGTGGAAACCCTGGGAGTGCAGGTCTTTCACGACATGGAGCGCGGGCTGCGCGAGGTGGATGCGGTGGTGATGTTGCGGCTGCAAAAGGAACGGATGGAAGGGGCGCTGTTGCCGACTGAACAGGAATTTTTCCAGCGCTACGGCTTGACCGTCGAGCGGTTGGCGCTGGCCAGACCGGACGCGATAGTGATGCACCCTGGCCC
>JAAUTD010000018.1 GCA_012031845.1 Synechococcaceae cyanobacterium SM1_2_3 | reverse complement strand
GAATCGGTAGAAGTGCGTTTTTCAGAAATCCTTATTCAAGCTAACCGCGAAGAACCTGTTGCTTGCAAAACCCCCAAAACACGCGGAAGACCTAAGAAAACAAAAGGACGATGTTTATTATAGCAGTCCTTCTCAGGTTGTTTAATTTTCCAAATCCATACCGATTCATTTTATTATGGTAACTTATTGAAATTTAATTATTTTATTATTGAAGCTATTGCTTTGTTGAATAACTTTAATAAACAACCTGTATAGGATTGCTATACATAAAATCCATGCAGAATCGGTATTAATCAGCCTTATCAGAATCAATTATGTCTGATAGAGAAAAGGAGCAACCTTGATGAGTAAAAGCAGTGATCTGACCATTCTCAAAGATGGCCTGTGGACTCAAAATACCGGGTTAGTGGCGTTATTAGGGCTGTGCCCATTACTGGCAATCTCAAACTCCGTCGTCAATAGCTTAGGACTAGGGCTTGCTACTCTGTTGGTTCTGTTGCTTTCTAATGTCACCGTGTCTTTAATCCGCCCTTTGGTTAAACCGGAAGTGCGCATTCCAGTATTCGTCCTGGTCATCGCCTGCGTAGTGACTGCGGTCGAGTTGCTGATGCACGCTTTTCTGCCCGGTCTTTATACCGTGCTGGGGATTTTTATCCCGCTGATCGTGACCAACTGTTGCGTCATTGGCCGCGCTGAAGCATTTGCGTTCAAGAACGGCGTAGCGAAAGCGGCGATGGATGGGATTGCGACTGGACTGGGATTCCTGCTGGTGCTGGTCTTATTGGGGGCCATGCGGGAAATCGTTGGACAGGGAACGCTGTTTGCTCAGGCGGAACTGCTGTTTGGCGAATTTGGTCGCCATCTCACCCTGCATTTGTTCAGCGACTATCGCGGCTTTTTACTGGCTATTCTGCCGCCGGGCGCGTTTATTGGGCTGGGTTGCCTAATCGCGATCAAGAACGTCATGGATGCCCGCGCTCAGCGTCACATTGCCGCCAGCTTGGTCGCTGACTCATAAAAAAAGCCCGCCTTTCGGCGGGCTTTTTATTCAACTCACAAAACAGCTTCCTTAAACCTCCCTGGCTTCATCAGTTGGGGTCTGCACAGGTGCTGGCTTGGCCAAACGGACTTGGATTACCAGGTGGACTCGCAGCCTGGGTTAATTCGCTGGCCAAGATGGGCAGCACAAAGCTAGTAGTCTCTATAGCCTCAGAACCCGCCACTGTGGCGCGCGCCGACAATTCAACCCCAACCCAGTTGGCATACTCCTGCGCATAAACCACATTGAAGAAAGCGAAACCACTGGCATCGGTCGTCAGGTTATTAACGGAAATGGTCGCCACATTCCCTGGCTGAAGCTTTTTATTACCGTTAAAGTCTTCACCTGCGTCCAAAATACCATTCCGATTCGCATCCTCGTTTTGGCAACTGTCTGTGATCACCTGCTTCCACGGCGGGGTATCCTTCACGCCGGTATCCGGATTTAGGCTGAGTTCATAGTAACCCTTGAAGTAGGCAAAACCCGTGGCAACCGGCACCACGCTCAAAGTCACCAGCGCATTTGGCACGGGGAGTCCAGCAGTGTCTGTTACCAGAACACTATAGGGATACTCATAGGTCGTGGGAGAATTCTCCACGATGCTATTGCCGGTGCCCAAAGTAATCTTCAGCGACTGCTGCGCTACGGTCAGAGTAACCGACGCATTCACTGTGGCGAATCCAACCACTGCCGCAGCAATCTTGACCCCATCCTTCGCGCTTGAAGCAGAACTGGCCGTGTAAACTGTGCTGGCTTGACCAAACTGATCCGTCACTGCCGAAGCCGGATTGATCGAACCTCCAGTAACATCCGTGAGGGTAAAGGTCACCGTCACTCCCTTGACCAGATTGAAAGCGGCATCCCGCACCGTCGCGGTGATGGCGCTTTTCTGATCGACGCTGGGCGGCACGTTGACGTTGATCGTCGCCGGCTCCGCCTGCAAAGTCATTTGCGTGGGCGTTGTCGCTACGAAGTTGAGCGATACTTGGGTCTGGATCGATTGTGAAGCGGTATCTGTGGTCTTGGCGGTAATCACTGCGGGACCCGCGTCAGCAGAACTAATGTTCACTGTCGCATTGCCATTGGCATCGGTCACTTTGGATGGCTCTGACAAGGTTCCACGGGTCGTATCAAACGTCACCGTTTTGCCCGCAACTCCAACCGGCGGATCCCCTGTGGTCAATTTCACAGTCAGATCCTGCGGTGTCGTCTTTCTGGGTGACGTGCAATTAGTATTGCTCACGCAAACATCTATCGGAGCCGCATTCTGATCCGGCGTGGTGAACACAAAATTATCCGTGGCCACAGTGATCTTTTTCCGGCCTTCCACTCCCAACGCGCTGGCAACAATTTCACCGCTGACACTAGCCGTCACTTTGACCGTTACCTGCCCGGCGCTGTCGGTCACCGGATTCGGCGGAACAATGGTATTTCCGGTCGGATCAGAGACAACCGCCAGAGTTTGGCCCGCAATACCCACTCCTGCCGAGTCCTTCAGGGTAAATGTGATAGATACCGTGCTGCCAATCACCGCTGAATCCGGGCCGCTGGCGGTAATCGTCGTACCCACCACATCAATCTTGATGGTGGCCGAAGGGGCGCCGCTGGCGTTGGCGGTCACGGTAATCGTGCGCACGTTTTTATCATTGGGCGAAGTCAAGAGCGCAATCGCCCTCCCTGCGTCATCAGTCACCGCTTGCGTGACCTGAAGAGTGCCATTGCTATCGGCGCTAAAGGTAATGGTAGCGCCCTTGACCACCACATTGCCGATGTCTCTGGCAATCGCGGTTATCGTCACTGGGGTTTGCCCAGAGGTCGCCAAGGTTGAAGGATCGGCCAACAATTGAATGCTGGCTACGGTAGGTCCACCACCGCCCCCACTGCCAACAGTCAAGGTGAAGGTCTTAAGAGCGAAAGCGCCATTTGCGTCCGTCACCCGGATTACGGCCAAGTAAGTGCCGTTTGACGTAGCTGACAGAATCCCACTTAGCAGTCCCGTTGTAGGATTCAGCGTCAAACCGATGCCTGCCAGCACATTCGTCTCTTCAATTCTCCAAGTGTAAGGGGCCGTACCGCCAGTGGCGGCAAACACTGTCGCGTAGGATTTATTCGGCGTTCCATCGGGCAATGGCGAAGTCGTTGTAATCGTCGGCGCGCTGGTCTGCGGCGAACTGATGGTAATCGAGAAATTGCCCGTTCCCGTCGCGCCCTTGTTGTCAGTAACCTGCACTGAGAAAGTGAAGGTTCCCACGGTGGTCGGCGTTCCAGTAATCGAACCATTGCTGCTCAGGAACAAACCCGGCGGCAAACTACCGGCCAGAACCGAGAAGCTGTAGGGCGCAGTTCCGCCAGTGGCTCCCAGTATGGCGTTATAAGCCACACCGGTGGTTCCTGTCGCCGGTCCGGTTAGCGTCACCGCCAAGGGCGTTGTCGTTGTGCCACCCTTGGTAACGGTGATAGTTACCGCGCTAAAGCCAGTCTGTTTCTTACTGTCAGTAGCCTGCACCACGAAGCTGAAGGCGCCTTCGGTGGTCGGCGTTCCAGTAATTGCGCCATTCTCCCCCAGACTCAAACCCGGCGGTAAGGCTCCAGCCAGCACTGAGAAGGTGTAGGGCGGAACTCCGCCTTCAGCCGTGATGAGCGCCCCAAATGGCGAGCCTATCGTAGCAGCGGTTCCTCCAACCACCGTGATCTTGAGAGTACCCGGCACTGGCACTGTCACTGCAAATTCATAGGTCGCCGTGCCACCCGCAGCCGTCTGGAACGGGAAGGTATAGTCGCCTGGGCCAGCCAATTTGATCGTCACCTGAACCTGACCCTGGTCATTGGTCTTGCCAAAAATGCCCTCGGCAGGATCGTAGGCCAGCTCAAACGGGAACGCCGCCGAGCTGTTGCCCAGCCCGATTAATACTCCAGACATGGGCGAACCTTCATCGTCAGTCAGTCGCAAGGTGCCGCTGCAAGTCGCCGCGCCTTTGTCGTACTCGAATTCACAACTGAACAGACCATCCATCTTGCCCGCGCCCGGCGATTTAATCGTGACGGGCACGGGAGCGGCTACATAATCAGAGGTGAACTGAATTTCAATCGGCTGGCTGCCGGGAATCTGGCCAAAGCTAGTGATCTTGGGCGCAACGCAGCCATCAGCGCCGGTCATGAACGAACCCTTTTTGCCTTCCTTGTCATTGATGGTCTCCTTGTCATTGATAGTCACCTTCACCGTCGCGGGACCAACTGAACCGATGTCGTAGCGAATCTCTGTGGCTGGCAGCGGAGTCAAATTGGGATCGCGCAGGCACATCCGCACCTCAGTGGAGCGATTCGGCCCCAGATTGGCCGCCGAAACCGTCAGGGTACGATCAAAACCGTTGGTCACACCCAGATAAACCGATTTGCAATTTTTGCCCTGCGTGTCGCAGGTATTGAGAATCCCGCAATTGCTGAAATCTTTGGTACACGCCATCAGTATGGCGGTTTGGCCGATCCGGGTCACCGGATAGGTCAGTGTGGTGCTGGCGACGCCATTCAAGTCGGTAAATGACGGCGACAGAATGGCGCCATTTTCCGCATGGCCCACCACATACGGGAATACCGCCCCCGCATTCGGCCCAAGATTAAACGGTACGCTCTTCTGCTGAACCAGCAAGGTTGTTGCATTCAACACTCGCTCTACCTTGCGCGGTTGCCCGGTCAACACCAGCCAGTCAAAGGGCCTGGCTCCTCGGTTGAGAAAATCGCCACTCGCTGCACCGAACTGGAACTGACCTTCAACGGGATCGCCATCCGTGCCCACGATCACAAATTCGCCAGGACTAGCCGGATAGCCGTTAATCGGCCCGTCAATCAGGAAAAAGTTGATTTGCGTATTCGGATTGGTGGGACGGCCATCGGCATCGGCTACCACCACGCTGATCACGCGGCTGTAGGCTCCATTTTGAATCAGCGGATTGCCAAACCGAGATTCTCCAGCAATAACCGCATTGATATAAGGCCCGGTGAACGACATGGTAACCGGAGGGCGTTCTTCCGCAACTACCTGAATTTGCAAGCTGGTGCTGACCGTTTGCCCGGTATTCGGGTCTTGCGCTGTTGCAGTAATCGTTACCGTGCCGGGCGTTTCTGAAGCATGGAAAACGCAGTGGCAATGCCACTGCTATCTGCAATAGGCAAACTGCGAAAGCCCTGCGATAGATCAGCCGGGTCAAATAAAGCGCCTTGCGCAAGATTAGGAGCTAAATCCAATTGGACATTGCCCGCCAGCAGCCGCCCATCCTGCCGGACTACTGCCGTGATCGTGCTGGTATAAGGCAAGCTGGGATCAGGCCCAAACCCCGCCAAATTGACCGGAACGCTGGTTTTATCTGCAGTAATCTCAACAGTAATCAGCGGACGGCCAGTAAATCCGCCCGTACCACCGCCTGGGCTGGTAAACCAGCCAGCCAGCGCCGCGCTGCTCCCCCAACTGAACAATACCACGGCCAGCAACAGAAACGCGCCAACCCCTTTGAGCTGATTTATCAACCATCGCATGGCTTTACTCCCCACGGTATTCATGTCTTGTAAACGATCAATGTTCAGTCAGCCGTTGAGCCAGTCTTAAGAATCTGCGGCGTCACGAAAATCAGCAACTCGCGCTTGGTATCCGTTTTGGCGGTATTGCGGAATAAATACCCCAGCAATGGCACATCACCAAACAACGGCACCTTACTTACATCATCCCGCTTGGTTTGCTCAAACACACCGCCCAACACCACCGTTTCACCGTTATTCACCATGACTTCGGTTTCGAGTTCGCGCTTATCAATACTGACTTGTGGTCCGGTGGCGGTAGCCACTGTTGCGCCCTGTTCATCCTTCGCGACCTTGAGCTTTAGGCCAATGCGATCATCGGGGGTGATTTGCGGGGTCACTTCCAGTTTCAAAAAGGCATCTTTAAACTCAACATTGGTTCCCGCGTCGCTCACTGTTGAATACGGGATTTGCCGACCTTGCAAAACCGTAGCTTTCTTCATATCTGCCGTCACCACACGTGGATTGGATACGATCTCGCCCTGACCTTCGGTCTGTAGTGCCGATAACTCCAAATCAATCAAGTAATCGGCTCCCAAAATCGCAAACGCCAAACTAGGACCGGCAGCTGGTAGGTTAACGCCCAAGCGTTGCGCAAGCGGCGGAACCGCCGTTGGGAATGGCTGACCAGTGCTGATCAAATTGCCGACGGCGCTGTTGACTATACCGTCAGTGCCCGTTGCATTACCGCTGACCGCGCCGATGCCCGAATCCGTCTCTGTCACCCCAGTCACTCCAAACCGCACACCCAAGTCTCGACTGAAATCATTACTAGCGATCACCACCCGCGAATCGATCATCACCTGTCGAATCGGCTTATCCAATTTGGTTATCAGATCACGAAATCTCTGCCAATTTTTCAGGGATTTCTTTCACGATCAGGCTGTTGGTGCGCTCATCAGTCTCAATCGCTCCGCGCGGCGAAAGAATGCTCTGATCGGCGCCTTTGTCCGCAGCACCAGACTTTTTCTTTAGCAGATCACCTAAATCCTTCGCCTTGGCGTAATTGACTTGAATAATTTCAGTGCGCAGCGGAATCAGTTCATCCACGACCTTGCGCGACTCCAGATCCAGCTTCTCACGCGCCGCCACTTCTTCGGTGGGCGCAATGAAAATCACGTTGCCATTCTGGCGCATCGCCAAGCCCTTGGTGCGCAGAATGATGTCGAGCGCCTGATCCCAAGGCACGTTTTGCAGGCGCAGAGTCAGGTTGCCCTTGACGCTGTCGCTGACCACGATATTCAGCCCGGTAAAATCAGCCAGGATTTGCAGAATCGCCCGCACTTCAATGTCCTGGAAATTCAGCGACAGCAGATCGCCCACATATTTTTTCTTGGACGGATCAAGCTGGGCTTCCTTATCCTCTTGTTCCTTGGATTTCTGCGGTGGACGCACCTCAACCACATAAAGATCATTGGCCTGATAGGCCAAGTATTCAAACGGCGGATTGGGTTTGATGGTTAATCGCGCATTGCCTGCCCGGTTCAGCGCTTCGATCAAACTAACCGGAGTCGCAAAATCAATCACATCCAGCCGTCGCTCCTGTCCACGCTTCAAGGTCGCACCCTGAAAGTCAGCAACGATCTGGTTGCCTTCCTGACGCACGTCAACCGGAATGGCCGGGTTAGACAGCTTTACGGTAATCACCCCCTGCCCGCTGGGCCCACGCTTGAAGCTGACATCGCTGACATTGCGCGATGCGGTAACTGGTCCAGCGCTATCTATTCGCGGCGCACTGACCGCTGCCGCCTTGACCGCAGTGACTGCAGTGACCGCTGGCGTTTTCGCCGCTGCCGCGCCCGCATTCTCCAGAGTCAACACCACCGCGCTGCCTTGTACCTGCACGGTATAGGGCACCAGCCGCGCCAAGTTCAGCGAAGCGCGGGTGCGGTCAGCGCCTTCAAGAACGCTGATTTTGTCAGCCACACCAATATTGATGGCCTGTTGCCGCTGATCCAGTCCGTTGCGGGTCCCCAGGAAATCGAGCACGATTCGCGCTGGCTCGTTGATCGTGAAACTGCTTGGCGGCTCCTTGGGCATTTCCGATAAACGGAAGCGAATCTGCAAACGGTTTCCCGCCAAAGGACTGATGTCGACCGCTTGTAGAACGGCCTGCTCTGGTTCAGTCGCAGACTTCGCCTCACGCCAGCCAGCCGCTGATACCAGCGTGAGACTCAAAACCAAGCTGGCTACCAACCATCGCAGTGGTAACCACACCCAACCCGACCGCCGGTCATGTTGGCTTTCGCTTGTGGACCTGCTCATCATGACACTCCCCCCTCGATCATTGGGTAAGCGACAGAAGCGCATCCCGCTCCTGCCAGCGACCGGGCCCGTCTGGGATAATTTCCTTTAACTCGACCCGTTGCTCCGTAATGCTGACGATCTTGCCGTGATTGGTGCCCAAGTAATTATTTTTCTGAACTCGATGCACGACGCCATCAGGCGCCAGAATCAACGCCCATAACTCGCCGCCGCCGCCGCCGCCCATGCGGAAGGTGCCCATCATTTTGAGCGAGCCTAGCGAATACTTCTCCATCTCTTCCCTCACCCGATTCGGATCAGGTCGCACCCCAGTATAGTTCGCTGCATTTTGAGCCACTATATCTTGGGTAGCCTCCAACTCCTCCTCTTGGGCAAATGGCGCCACAATAAACGGATCCTTGCCGCCCTGCGCGGTATAGGCAAATGGGGTGTAAGGCTTGATTTCCGGTGGCGGGTCGAGCTTCTTGCCCACAGTAGTGCGCTTCGTGGTCTCAACGAAACGCTTGACTTCACTGAGATCGGACTGGGCGCAACCAAATAATCCGAGCGCCAAACCAGAAACCATCACACCACGCACCGACGTCAACAATACCCAACGCAGACTCAGATTCATTTCTTGGGCGCTCCCTGCGGTGGCGCACTTGATCCGCCAGCATCCCCATAACGATAAGTTTGCAGCGTTGCCTGAATATTCAACGATTGCGGACCGGTCTTGCCGCCGGATGCGCCAGACAATGTCGCATTTTCCAGCGTCACGATTCGTGATAACGCCGCTACGCCACTAACAAACGCGCCAAATTGATGGTAGGTGCCCTGCGCCCTGATAGTGATGGGCTTGGCCGCATAAAAATCCCTAGGCCGTTCGGCCTCGGGTTTGAACAATACGAACTCCAACCCATTCTTCTTGCCGGTATTAGAGACATCTTCCAATAAGTCGGGCATCTCTGTACCCGTCGGCAACTGCTTGAGCATCACCTGCAAATCCGCTTCCATCTGCCTGATCTGTTCGCGCATCGCTTCCAAATTGGCGGTTGCCCGCATCTTTTCTTTGAATTCCTCTCGCAGCCCCTTTTCCTCGAGAGTAACCTTTTCCAGATCAAGGAGCCGTTGCTCAGTTAAAAAGTAGTAGCCTGCGCCCAACACGGCAGCGATGACCAGCACAACCAGGACCATCTTGCCCGCCAGCGGCCAGTCTCCCGCCTCACGAATATCGATATCGCTGAGGTTGATCTCAGACAGATTCATGTTTTGCCCCCCCCCGCATCTGGGGCTGGTTGCGTCAGCTTCAACGGTACTATCAGTTCAAAACCCGAGCCTGTACATTATTCAAATTTCGGGTCTCGATCACCCGCAACTCAGGCTCCCCAAATAAATTGGATGCCTTAATATCGCGCATGAACTCGGAAATGACATTATTCGAACGGGCGATACAGCTCAGCGTTACTTGGCTGCTGGTTGTCTTAAATGCAGTCAAATAAATATCCTGTGGAATCAGGCGGACCAACCCATCCAGCATACGCACCATACCCGGTCGACTGGTCTGTAATTGCTGGATCACGTTGAGACGATCCACGAGTCGACTGCGGGTTTTCTGTAGCTCCTGAAGTTCCTCAGCCGCTTTTTTGAGAAGGGCGATCTCGCCACGCAAATAGTCGTTGCGCTCCTGCTGGTATTGAATGCGGCGATCCAGTTCGGTTTGCACCAGAAACACGATGCCCGCCGCAACCAGCGCCGCCCCGCCCAGCATTCCAAACAGTTCTCGTTGTCGCTGAGTGCGACGCAAGTCACGCCAAGGCAGCAAATTAATGCGAGTCATATCAATCAAAGCTCCTCAGGGCCAGACCGCAAGCAACTGCAAGCAAAGGCGCATCGCGCAATAAGGCGCTGCTGTTGACCTTCGGGGCGCTGCCCATATTTCTAAAAGGATTAGCCACGACCGCAGCAATCCCAAGAACATCCGCAACCACTCTATCCAGCCCCATAATCATCGCGCCACCGCCAACCAGAACGATAGCATCTACATTATAGCGACCGGAAACATATTGATCTGAGGAAAAAAAGAATTGCAGGCCCTGTCCAATCTGCTCCGCCAGCATCTGCTTGAAAGGTTCTTGAATGGTTGTAGCGAAGTCGTCAGCAACTTGCCCGGTGCGCTTGGCTTGTTCTGCTTGATCCCGGGTTAATCCGTAAGCCTCAGCAACCCGGACTGTAAGCTGGTCGCAGCCGAACCCCTGCTCACGGGTAAAAATAATATGATCATCCTGCAAGATATATAAATTTGTAATGCTCGCGCCGATATCGACTAATGCCGTCAGGCTCTCCCGCGATTTTTCCAGATTGACCCGCTCGCTACTGCCGACTTTAGGCAGTCCATCCAGCAACAATCGGAACGTGTTCTCCAGTGCATAAGCCTCAACATCAACGATAACTGGAGTCAAGCCTGCATTTTTGAGAGCGGCATCTCGAGTATCTACGTTCTCCTTACGGGTGGCGACCAGCATCACATCCCGTATGTCATTGCTGGCTTTCGACAAGCCTTTATCCTCAAAATCCAGATAGATTTCCTCTACGGGATACGGAATATACTGGGCGGCTTCTATCGGAATGTTGGCCTCAATATCACTTTCCTTAAATTCAGCGGGCATAGGCACCGTCCGTGTGATCACACTGGATGTTGGCACGGCCACAGCAACGCGACGGGTGCGGGTTCCCGCCTTACGGCAAGCGCGCTTGATCGCTTCCGCCATATCATCGGCGTCAACTGGATTACGGTCTTCCATCATGCCTTCGCCTAGCGGCTCGATGGCGAAGGATTCGACGCGGAAGCGCTGTCCAGAGCGGCTTAGCTCGACCAACTTGATCGCCGATGGACTAATGTCAATGCCCAAAATGGGTTCTTTACGTGTAAACAGAGCCAAGTTACCCTCCCTTAACTGGTTCAGAGCGGACGGATCAAACCCTTTATACTTGCTAAATATAGCAAACAAAGCTGCTAAAAGTGCCAGACGCTCATTTTTTGGTTGATCGCATTTAGGGGAACCCCTCATGACCCGCCGCCAACGCGCTAGCTCCCGCATCACGACTCTGCTCGCCCAGGAATGCGCCAAAATCCTGGCCGAGGAAGGAATTGTGGATTTCCGATCAGCCAAACGCAAAGCCGCATTACGCCTTGGCATCCCCAACAAGGCTGACCTGCCTGACAATCTAGAGATTGAACAGGCGCTGCTCGCCCACTACCGACTATTTCATGCCGATCATCAGGCAAAACGATTGAGCAGCCTGCGTGAAACAGCCTTGGATGCGATGCGTTTTCTAGCGCAATTCAGACCCAAGCTGGTTGGTTCAGTACTCAGCGGCTCTACCAGTTCTAACACCGCGATCCATCTGCATCTTTTCGCCGACCCTTGCGAAGAAGTACCCATCTTCCTGATGGAGTCTCGCATTCACTTCAAAACCTGGGAGCGCCGCCTCAAAATGGCTAACGGTGATTATGTCTGTCAACCGGTCTTTGGCTTTGCTGCTGACGACACCGAGATTGAACTTACCGTTTTTGCGCCACTGGCCGAGCGGGAAGCACCGCTCAGCTCAGTAGACGGACGACCTATGCAGCGAGCCAGCCTGGCCGAGGTGCAGGCGCTACTGATAGCTGCAAGCTCGTCGTGTCGCCCTCAGCAGCGCCTTTGAACGTTCAGATCGCCTCGTCTGACGCGCCATTCATGCCGGAGCCATGCCGCTCGGATGAGTTTCAATAAAGTGCTTCAACACCAGTTTAAGCTGCAATACTTTCTCGGTATGACCACGGCGGCGCGCTTCCTCGATATCTTCAAGGATGATGCGCTTGATCATCGGTATGCCAGCTTCTGTATGCACCAAGTAGCAGCCTAGCTCCAAGGCCGCCATCTCTGGTAGATGCTCGTGTTGGGCGATGGCTTCTATTTCTTCCTCGGTCAGGTCGCTCAGTTCCACACAATCTTGATAGGACAACATGATGCTCCCTCCTCAGTCGTTCGTATTCCAAAGTCAAACTCGTTTGCCAAGAATCTCAGGCCAAGTCAGTCTTGCATCCTTTCAATGACAAGGTTAAACCCGACTTTGTGTCGAGACAAGCATCAAACCATACTGTTTTTACCTTTACTCAACTTTTCCAATCGCCGACCACCCATACCCGGTTAAACCAATATGAAAATCAAGGTTTATACCGATTTACCCTACGCAAAGCCTTTAGTTATATTCCACATAATTTATTACCAACATGCGTTGTTACCTTCGATCCAAACCCGCTGGCTGCAAAGATTACGGTAAAGCTCCCGACTACTACAGGTTCGAGGGCCGGGTCGCCACTCCCGGCCAGAGCGCGACAGCGCGTGCCTTCAACCCGCACACTCGATAAACCCATAACTATTCTTTTTCGAATCTTTGCGGCCAGTTTTTCCTCTGTTTCCCATCTCCTCAGGCCGTCCTGACCAGTGATTATTGCTGGATTCGCCCTGCTATGGCGCGGTATCCTACATTTAACCTGTCTTGAGCTATGCTTCCATTAGTTATGGCTGAATATCATCCGTCCCCCTCACCCAATGATCCGCCTTCGCCATGCATAGGGGTTTGCGTCATCAATCCACACACCCAGCTTTGCGAAGGTTGCGCCCGAACACTGGATGAAATTGCTGCCTGGTGGGATCTCGATCCTGCCCAGAAACAGGCGGTGATCGTCCAACTGGAAGGCCGCTTAGCGCGTATCATGATTGACGGCAATATCCTCGACTGACGTACTGTTCGCTGGTTCACTCATTTACTCTGGAAAATCCATGCCTCTATCCGCTGCCGCCCCGCGCCGCCTGCTACATCAACGAATTGTGCAATGCCGGGGTTATCAGCGCGAGGATGGCTTATGGGATATTGAGGGCCAGATGGTGGATACCAAAACTTACCCTTTCCCTAACGAGGATCGGGGCGGCTCCATTCAGACTGGGGAGCCTCTGCATGAAATGTGGATTCGATTGACCGTAGACGATCAATTTTATATCCACGAAGCCGAAGCCTGCATTGACGCCGCGCCATTCGGAATTTGCCCCACCATAGCCAATCGCTATCGGCAGTTGATCGGGGTGCGCATCGGGCCAGGCTGGTCGCTAAAACTTCGGGAGCTGTTCGGTGGGTTGCAAGGCTGCACCCACATGACCGAATTGCTCGGCCCTGTCGCCACTACGATGTTCCAGACGATTTATGGACAGCGTTATGACAAGGATGATCTCAAATCCCCCCCAGGATCGCTCACCGCCCCCCGGTGCTGAACACCTGCCATGCGCTGTCCACCGACAACCCGGTCGTCAAAAGGCGCTGGCCGACTGCCTACACCGGAGCCGACCGGGAAACCGATTCCCAGCATCGGCCGCTGCTGGATCATTGCCTGACTTGAGAAGCCGCCCATCGGCCAAGATAAAGTCCGTGGCGCACAAGCTGCATTTACAGCGTCTCCGGTTTCGGATCCCGCGCCAGCAGCATTTCCACCGCCCGGCGCGGACTTTGGCCGTGATGCAATATCTGATCGACCTGCTCGGTAATCGGCATTTCCACCTGATACTGCCGAGCCAACTGCAATGCTTCCCGCACAGTCGCCGCGCCTTCCACCACCTGAGCAATAGCCGCAAAGGCTGCTTCGGCGGTCTTCCCTTGGCCCATCGCCAGGCCGAACCGGCGATTGCGCGACTGGTTATCGGTGCAGGTCAGCACCAGATCGCCAATTCCCGCCAGCCCCATAAAAGTCTCGCGCTGCCCGCCGACCGCCAACCCCAGCCTCACCATCTCGGCTAGCCCTCGGGTGATTAACGCCGCACGCGCATTGGCCCCGAAGCCCAGACCGTCAGCAATGCCCGCTGCAATCGCCAGCACATTCTTGATCGCGCCGCCCAATTGCACGCCAATCACATCGCTGCTGGTGTAGGCGCGCAGATTGGAGCCATGCAGCAGAACCGCTACCCGTCTCGCGTGATCCGCATTCCAGGAGGCGACCGTCACTGCCGTCGGCAAACCCTGCGCCACTTCCACGGCAAAACTGGGACCGGAAATCACTGCGGCCGACCAGGTTGCGCCGAGGATATCGGCGGTGACTTCATGCAGAAACCGGCCGCCGCCCGGTTCCAGGCCCTTGGTCGCCCAAGCGAAACCGGCAGCGGCGGGCAGATGCGGACGCATCCTGGTCAGCGTCTCTGCATAAGCATGACTGGGCACCGCAACCAGCGCCAGTTCGACGCTCATCAGGGTTTCGGCGAGATCGGCGCTTACGGTCAAAGTCGGCGGAAAAGGGATATGGGGCAAATAGCGTTGATTCTCCCGATACCGACGCAGATCGGCGATTTCAGCCGGATCATGGCCCCACAGCCGAACGGCGTGACCGTTGCGCACCAGCAACAGCGCCAATGCCGTCCCCCATGAACCGGGACCCAGCACTGCGATGGAGGCCGCAGGAACCATCATCATGCCTTAGTGCGAAGTTGGCGCCGCTGCTTGCGCTTCCTGCTGCTGCAAGCGTTGCATGTAAATGCCGTCAAAATTGATCGGATTGAGCAACAGGGCCGGAAATCCACCTTGGCCGATGAGGGAGGCCAGTTGCTCGCGGGCGAAAGGAAACAGGATATTGGGACAGAAGGAGTGCAGCATCTGCCCCATTTGCGCATCGTCAAAGCCGCGCAGCGTAAACAGTCCAGCCTGCTGCACCTCGACCAGATAGGCGGTGCGTTCGCCGATCTTGCTGGTCACGGTGACCGTCAACACCACTTCAAACAGGTTATCGTTCAGCGGCGCGGCGCCAGTTTCCAGACGCACTTCGGTCTGCGGTTGCCATTGCTCGGTGAAAATCATCGGAGAATTAGGCGTTTCCAGCGATACATCCTTAAGGTAAATCTTCTGGATTTCAAAATGCTGTGGAATCTGCGGCTGTTCACTCATGGAAAGTCCTGAATGGTTGATTAAAAAGATTAAACCAGAACGGTGTTCGGCTTGAAATGCAACACAGGCTCGCAGCCCGCATTGAAACCGGCCGGGTTGCCCGTTCTACGTCCAAGGAAGCGAAGGTCCCAATAACAATAAACCGTCGCCAGAGACGCCCAGCGGCGGTCAGTTCATACAATCCCCAACAGTGGATCAAGCTGACCACCCCGTTCCAGCGCAAGCAGATCATCGCAACCGCCAACGTGGTGGTTGCCGATAAATATCTGGGGCACGGTATTGCGGCCAGTGCGTTTTGACATTTCCTGCCAGAGATGGGGATCGCGGTCCACATCCAGCACGACATAGGCCACGCCTTTACCATCCAGCAGCGCCCGCGCCCGCCGACAATAGGGACAATAAGCAGAACTGTACAAAGCAATGTCGGGCATTCTTAAACTCCGGAGGCGATCTTCAGGATTTCTTGCGGCTGATCGGCAACTTGGCGTCCAGCCAGGCTGCCAAACCGCCATTCAGGCTATGAACCTCGGCAAAGCCGTTTTTCCTGAGCAGGGCGCAGGCCGACTGCGAAGTGGTTCCGGTGCGGCAGTAAAGCACGATGGGCTTGTCCTTGATCTTGGTCAACTCAGCTAATCGCTCCGGCAGCGCATTGAATGGGATATGCCGGGCCTGGGCGATATGGCCATTTTTGTATTCAGCCAAATCGCTGACATCCACAATGACCGCATCCCGATCATTCATTAATCGCAGAACGTCATTAGGCTCCAGCACACTGACCCCGCGCACCTTGCGCAATACTTCGCCGCCGATCAACATGCCCGCGATAGCAAACAACGCTGCAAACAACAGCCAGTTCAGCAGGGCGAATTCAGCAAAATCACTCATCAGAATCCCTTTGCAATCAGAATCTCAGGTCGAACCATCGGTCTGGTCGCCGGTTTTTTTGACGCCCAGCTTCCACAAAATCATTTCCGCCGGACAAAAGCGGGTGAAACCGCTCTGAAACAGGTTAAAGCCGACAAAAGCGGTGAACCACAGCCAGTAGCTGCTGTGATAAAGCGGACTGGCCGCCGCGCCCAGCAACAGCGACAACAAAATAAAAGTTCCCGCCATGATCCGAATAATCCGCTCACTATTCATGGGACACGCCTCACAAGGTCAGAGAACCGGACAGGGTTCAATCTTGCGCACAGAAAATCTCGCGCATCATGGCAATCAGCCGCAGAGTGCGGGCGTCTCCCACGCGATAATAAACCCGGTTGGCATCCTTGCGGCAGGCCAGAATCCCCTTGTCGCGCAGGATCGCCAAGTGTTGGGAGATGTTGCTTTGGGAAGTGCCAACATAGCCCACAATATCCTGGACACTGACTTCGCCGTCACCCAGCGTACAGAGAATTTTGAGCCGCAGCGGGTGCGACATAGCCTTGAGCGAGCGAGCGGCGCGATCAATATCGTCATCGCGGGTCATCAGCAAATCCACGGTCATCCCCGGACTGACATTATTATTCGCCCCGATGGCGTATTGATGGCCCACCCTCATGTTTCAGCCAAACCCTGTCTTAGGAATTGTGTCCATCAGCATAGCCGAATATGGCGATATTGCGAAATCATAAACGACCGCAACAGGCTGTGAACCGCCGGGTTCGGCTGGCGAAACCCGCAGGCCGGGCGTATGATCCGGCTGCTAAATTTTCATAACAAGCTAGAATTTATCATCATTGTCACCCAAGTCTCACCGACCCCAACAATGGCTGCAAACACCCAACGAAAGGAGCTTTGTTTATGTACAAAATCGTGCTGATCCGCCACGGTGAAAGCCAGTGGAACATGGAAAACCGTTTTACCGGCTGGGTGGATGTAGACCTGTCCGACAAGGGCCGCGAAGAAGCTAAAAAAGGCGGTCAGACGCTCAAGAAGGAAGGCTATGTTTTCGATGTGGCATTCACCTCGGTGCTAAAACGCGCCATTCATACCCTATGGACGGTGCTGGATGAAATGGATCTGGCGTGGATTCCGGTGCATCGGAGCTGGCGGCTGAACGAACGTCATTACGGCGCATTGGCCGGGCTGAACAAATCCGAAACCGCCGCCAAGCATGGCGAGGAACAGGTCAAAATCTGGCGACGCAGCTTCGACGTTCCACCGCCGACGCTGGAGGTCAGCGACCCCCGTCATCGGTCCACGATCCGCGCTACGCCCATCTCGATCCCTGCGTATTGCCAGGCACCGAAAGCCTCAAGACCACTATTGATCGGGCGCTGCCGTTCTGGCACGACAACATTGTTCCCGAAATCCGCGCCGGCAAGCGGGTGGTCATCGCCGCGCACGGCAACAGCCTGCGCGCCCTGGTCAAATATCTCGACAATATGTCCGACGAGGACATTATTGCGCTGAACATCCCGACCGCCGTTCCGCTGGTTTATGAACTGGACGCCAACCTGCGTCCCATCACGCATTATTATCTGGCTGATCCCGAAGAGCTGAAGAAGTTGATGGACGCCGTCGCCAATCAGGGCAAGGCCAAGTAAGCCACCGCATCCCGCATGGGCAAAAACCCGGCGCTGGCTGATAAACCGGCGTGCGGGCTTGCTCCGAAGCGGGTCCTATTTCGCCTCGTTCCGACCCATCCCGCACCCCGCGCACACCCTGTTGTCACACGCAAAGCTATAGCCAATTCTTTTTCCGGTTATCCCTGGCCGCAATCAAAATATGAATTCTGGAGTGAAAATGAGTGCTGTAACCCGACACGGTCTCGCGTTGACCTTGAGTTTTCTGGCGGGCGTTTCACTGACCACGATACCTGCGGTTTGGGCTGAAAAGGAAACGCCGCCAGAAAATCGGCTGCCGCTGGATGAGTTGCGCACGTTTACCGGCGTACTCGATGCGGTCAAACAGGATTATGTCGAGCCGGTCAAGGACAAGGATCTGCTGGAAAACGCCATTCGCGGCATGTTGAGCAATCTCGATCCGCATTCGGCCTATCTGGACGCCGAGGCGTTTCAGGATTTGCAGATTGGCACGTCCGGCGAATTTGGCGGGCTGGGAATTGAAGTCGGCCAGGAAGAAGGCTTCCTCAAGGTGATCGCCCCGATTGACGACACCCCGGCGCAGCGGGCCGGAATTCGCGCCGGCGATCTCATCATCCGGTTGGACGACGCCTCGGTGAAAGGCATGTCAATGGCCGACGCGATCCAGCGGATGCGCGGCAAACCCAATACGCCGATCACCCTGACCATCATGCGGGAAGGGGTGCAAAAACCGCTTAAATTCAAGCTGGTCCGTGAAGTGATTCAGGTCAAGAGCGTTAAAAGCCGCTTGCTGGATCCCGGCTTCGGTTATGTGCGCATCACCCAGTTTCAGGCCAAAACCGCGCAAAATCTCCGCCAGGCGCTGCAGGAGCTTGAACAGCAGAATAAAAGCCCGCTGCGCGGCGTGGTGCTGGATCTGCGCAATAACCCCGGCGGCGTATTGAATGGCGCGGTCGAAGTCACCGATGAATTTCTCGAAACCGGCGTGATTGTCCAGACCAAAGGCCGTGGCTCCGATTCCGACCAAAGCTTCAAGGCGACGCCTGAAGATGCGCTGAAAGGCGCGCCGCTGGTGGTGCTGGTCAATGGCGGTTCCGCGTCGGCGTCGGAAATTGTCGCTGGCGCGTTGCAGGATCACCGGCGCGCCCTGATTCTGGGCGAGCGCACCTTCGGCAAAGGCTCGGTGCAAACCATTCTGCCGCTGGGCGACGGCACTGCGGTCAAGCTGACCACCGCCCGCTATTACACTCCGAATGGCCGCTCCATTCAGGCTGAAGGGATCGAACCCGACATCAAGGTCAAGCCGCTCAAAGTCACCGCCGGTGACAGCAATGCCGATGCCGATTTCGTCAAGGAAGCCGATTTGACCGGCCATTTGCGCAATGACAAGTCCAATGGTGAAAAATCTGATGCGGGCAAGACCGACGCGGATCTGGCGCAAAGCGACTATCAACTGTCGGAGGCGCTAAATCTGCTCAAGGGCATGACCCTGTTGCAGGCTCGCAAGAGTGGCTGAAGGTCAAAACACCATCCCGAATTCCCTCTTGACTTCCGCTCCATCCGTTCGCCCTGAGCCTGTCGAAGGGTATTCATCGGGAAAAACGGGGTTCGACCGGCTCACCCCGAACGGTTATTAAACCAGAAGCGAAAGTCCTGACTAACCATCCATCCAAGGAGCAACTGCTTATGGCGACTGTTCTCATTCCGCTCGCTCACGGCTGCGAAGAACTGGAGGCCGTCACGATTATTGATTTGCTGCGCCGGGCGGGAATTACCGTTACGGTCGCGGGACTGGAAACCGGCCCGGTGACCGCTTCGCGGGGGGTGGTGTTGTTGCCGGACACCACGCTCGACGCGGTGCTGGATCAGAATTTTGACATGGTGGTGCTGCCCGGCGGTTTGGGCGGCGCACAGCGGCTGGAAGCGGATCAGCGTATCACGGCAATGCTACGGCAAATGACCGAGCAGGGCCGCTTTGTCGCCGCCATTTGCGCTGCGCCGCGAGTGCTGGCCAAGGCCGGGCTGTTACAGGATCGGGAAGTCACGGCCTATCCGGGCATTCTCGACGGTCAGCCCGAAATTCGATTGAGCAGCGCCGCCGTGGTGCGCGACGGAACCTTCATTACTTCACGCGGCCCCGGCACCGCAATGGATTTTGCGTTGAACCTGATTGAAATTCTGTGTGGGCGCGAGCAGCGCGATACCGTGGAAGCGGCGTTACAGCGATCCTGATTCAGCGGCCCGCCAGCCACGCTCCGCCGTCGCGGAACTTGTCTTCCAGAAACCGGCCGTGAATCAGCAATTGTTCGCTGTCGCGGCGGTGCAAATCGGCGGCGATTTCCCGCATTTTGCCGTCCAGCAATTCCAGTTGTTCCAGCAAAATCTGATGGGCGGTCTTGCCCTCGCGCAGCGGATGCAACCGGGCAAAGGCCGACGGCAGGGCCAGATAGTTCTGCAAGGCGGCGGGCAAATAATCCAGCGCGGTCTGCCGAATCACATGGGTGTTGTGGCTGCCGCCATCGAACTCGCCCAAACGCGGCAACACCTCCAGAATAGTCGCGGCAATCGCTTCGACTTTAGACAGGATGTCCGCCGAAACCCGCCGCCGAATGGACCCGATCAGTTCGTTCAAGCTGGCTTCCAGAGCAGCATGATCCAGTTCGTGACTCAGCGCCAATTCCTGGCTGGAACGGCGCGGCGTCACCAGCAAGCCGCCCAGATACAGCCCCGCCACGATCAGCAGCCAATAGTTATTAATCAGTCCGGCGAAGTACAGCCCCAGGCCACACAGACCCAGCAGACAGCCGACGATGTTGGGCGCACCGTACAGAAACAGCAGCAGGCGTCTTTGCATAGCAGCGTTCCGCAACTCACTGATAACCACGAATGGCCTTGAACACCTGGCTGAGCGAGCCGGAACGGCCATCAAACACCCGCCCGCCGGTCACTTCCGCCAGCCGCTTCATCCCGCGCTCGTCAGCTTCGCCGAACAGCACGGGAACACCCGCACCCGCCGCGCCGCTTCCGGCAGCCTGGGATAGCCCGCCATGAAATCCGCTTCTGTTAGTCCTTCATTGCTCAGGCCATCGCTCATCAGCACGATGGAGTAATAGCGATCCGGTTCGCTGCGTTGCGCCTCGCCAACAATTTCGTAGGCCCGTTGCAGCGCCGAAAAAATCGCAGTTTTGCCATTGGGCTTAAGCGCCAGCACCGCCTCTCTGATCGCCCGCATATCGCTGCCCTCGGCAGCGGTATCCCCAATCTGAAAATCGTGTGTGGGCTGCACCGCATGATTGAAGGGGATGAATGTGAGCCGCTCCCGGCCCCGAAACCGGGCAAAGCGCCCGCTCAAACTGCGGTCAGCGCCCGCCAGATTGACCAGCGCCGTCTTGAGCTGCTGGATGCCTTCGCCCTTCATCGATCCGCTGATATCCAGCACGAACAGGGCATGACCGGGACGGCGCTGTTCGTCGAGATAGGCCAGCAGCAGCCGATCAATCACCTCAAGGCTATTGGGAAACGGAAGTTCCACCAGCAGGCGGTCGGTAAAACGCGCATCCGGCTTGACTGCTGCAATCGCGGGCCGCCGCAGCGTCAGTTCCATGATTTTGCGCTGGGTATCGGGCGTGCGCAGGTAGTCTGCCACCTTCTGATAGGCGTCGCGTTGAGCGGGGTTCAGCAGCATCAGCGGATAATCGGCGGTGACGATGCCTTCCTTGGGATAGACCAGCGCCAGCTTTTCCCGCAACTGGCCGCCCGCGTTCAGTCCCAGCAGCACTGATTCGTAGTTGATCATGCCATTCAGCCGATCCTGCTCGGAGACATAACGCTCGGCCAGCCAGCCGGAACTGCCTGCAGTCAACGCCTGCCCGACGAAAAACGCCTTGAGCGCCGCGCTGTCAATAGTTTCCGGCTGCAAGGTTTCACCCGTACCGGAAAACGCCGCCGCCAACCCGATCAGCGCGGTGAAACCGGTATTGGATGAAGCGGGATCGGTCATTGCGTAACGCAATTCACCACTGGCGACCTTGGCGGCGAGGTCGCGCCAGGTCAGGTTGGGATTATCGATCCAGCCCCACGCCCGCGCCTGACTTTCCCGCACGCCCAGCACCACTGGCGACAACATGATGCGCTCCTGCGCGGCGACCCGCGACCCCGCCAGCAGGCTGAGATATTGCCGTGGGAAAACCAGGCCAGATCGGCTTTTTCGCCACCCGCCAGCCGCTCGGCCCCATCCAGCGAACCGGCGTAGTCTATTTGCAGCCGAACGCCGGTCGCCGTTTGCATCTCGCGCAGCACTGGCCCCATATCCTGTAACTCGGAACCCGCCAGCACTTTGAGCGTGGTTTCCGGCTCGCGGCTGCCGCACCCAACAAGCAACGCCGCCAGCAGACACAACCCCCATCTCCACCCGCCAAAACCTGTTTTCCGCGCCGCCGCCATCGTTCCCCCCTTTTACCCCAGCAATAGGCCGGACCTTCAAAGCACCAGATCGGTAGTCGTCGAAGTAGACGACGCCACAATCGTTTCCGCATCCCGCGCCTGCGCGACGTATTTCTTGGCCTTGTCCACTTCGGTGGAGAGAACGTCCACCGTCTGGCGCATGTTGTCCAGCGCCTTGATCTTGTAGTCGGCCATCATGTCCATCGTCTGATAAATATTGGCGAACGCGGTCTTGAGTTTGTCGAGGCTGACGGTGGCGCTCACCGCCTGCTGCTGGATTTGCCCAGACTGCTGCTTGAGCATGGCAGAGGTGGATTCAATCAGATTGCTGGTGGTGGTGTTCAGCGCATTGATCTGATCCAGCACCAGTTTTTGATTGGCGAGCGCCTGGGCGACGATGACGGCGGTGCGCAGGGCGGAAATCGTCGTTGTAGTCGCCCGGTCTACGCCCTTAATCAATTCCAGATTGTTCTTGCGGATCATGTCCAGCGCCAGATAACCCTGGATGCTGACCGCCAACTGGGTCAACAGGTCTTGCACCTTCTGGCGCAGATAGAACAGCACTTCCTCCTTGACGATTCGCGCCTTCTCCTGATTTTCAGCCTCGATCTGGCCGATGCGGCTTTCCAGCTCAGTATCAAGCTGTTTGCCGACATAAACGTACTGCTCCAGCTTCTGCATCATCGCCCAGAGATTGGCTTTCTCCTGCTCGATGGCGGCGTTGTCCTTGCGCAACTCGTCCTGGCCGTTATACAGCCCTTGCAAAATCGCGTTGATGTGGCTTTGCGCCGATTGATATTGCAGGAAATAGTCGCGCAGCCGGTTGCCAAACGGGATAATGCCGAACAGCTTTTTCGGCGCAAACAGATCGCCTTGGCGACTGGGATCGAGGTCTTCCACGGTCTTGCGCAAATCGGTGAGGGTGCGGGCAATAGGCGCACCGTCATCAAACAGGCCATTTTTGAGGCTTTGGGTAGGCCGTTGCAGCATCCGGTTGGAGGCGTTGGCGGCGGCGCGAATTTCGGCGCTGCCCAGATTGTGAATGTTGACGACCTTGTTCTTGAACTCATCGCTATGCGGATGCAGGGTCAGCACCGCAGAGACAAACTCCTGCACACGGGTATTGAGACCAGTCACTGTTTCCGGCTCCAGCTTGACCATGCTTTCCGCCCGATCCGAAGGCACGGGTTTGACCGGGGCGGGCGGGGTCAGCGGCTCTAAAAAGTCTTCTTCAGTCAGTTCAATCGCGGCCATTGGATTAGCTCCATAGACGGTTTATTTAATGGTGGAAACGGGGGATTGACAGCAACGGAAATTCAGGGATTAGGATTAGGACGAGTGCAGTGCGCCAAAGGATCGGGGCGACTGCGATCCAGCGCCGCCTCGATGGAGCCGATCATCGCCTCAATAATGTCGTAGTTGGGAGGCTCGGCCACATTAACCAGGGCATCGGCAACTCCCACCTTGTGCTTGCCAGCGAACTCGCGGAAATAGGCTACGTCGGTGGTGCGGAACCCGTATTCAACCGCCAGCCGCCGCAAGGCCGGATCGCTGTCCAGCGCTTCGCCCAACTGCTTGCCCGCTTCGGTGAACGCCACCAGCGCATGCTTGGTGTAAACGGTCGGCTCCGGGTAGAGCAGCACCATCTCCGGGCGCAAGCCGCCCTGCGCCGCCTGCTGCAAAAACTGCGATTCGTAGATCATCACCAGCGGAGCCTTGCCGACGCCCATGACCAGATAATCTTCAAAGGGCGCTTCGGACGAGTATTCGGTAAAACCCTGGCGCAGGAAGGCGTCGCGGAAGGCCGGGTAAATTTGGCAAATCTGGCGGTCGTCGCGCACCACTTCATCGCTATTGGCGACGAAGCTGAACAGCGCCAGATACATGGCGGCGGAATTGGATTTGCGGGCGTCGGTGGAGGAAATCAGGATGTTCTTGCTAACGGCATAATCGGGATTGTCGGCCAGATCGCGCCAGCGCTTGCCCGCGTTCATCAGCTCGATCAGCTTTTTCATGTTCAGGAAGTAGTGGCCTTCCGCCTGCCGGGCGAGACCGTTGGCGGCCAGCACCTTGGCGATGGATTGCCAGGAGGCGATCACCATCGGGGTGAAAAACGGGGTATAGCTGGCTAATGCGCGCCGCTCGCGACCGATTTTTTCGGCGGCGGGCAATCCGGCGGGAAAGGCAAAATCATAGCGTTCAAGGTTGGGCAGGGTTGCGATCTGGCGGGAACCGGCTTTTTCCACGTTCACGATCAGGCGACGCGCTCGCAACGCCTCAATCACCTGTGGGTCGCGGAAAAAATCCTCTTTTTCCGAACCGATCACGCCGCGCACCGTGACCTGTTGAGTCAGTAGTTGTTGTTCATGAGCCGAGAAATACAGTCCAATCCCAACGCCACCCAGCAACAGAATACCCAGCAAGGGCCCAAGCCAACGCCGCATCTGCGATCTCCTTTGTTTGCCTTGTTTGTTTTGCAGTATCAATCCGTTTCGGCAGCGATCTCTTGCCGACAGACCCGTAATTTCAGCGACTCCCAACCCGGCGCAGATGCCGGAAGGCTAACGATTGAAAATGACAATGCGGTGAAAGTCAGTAAATCCTGATTAAAAATACTTTTGAAGTCAAGCTGTTGGCTCGCTGCTTTTCAATCCTGCCGCCAGCCAAGATCAGAATCTGGCCCCGAAAAATAGGACACCTGCTTAAGTGAAGTTTCTGTTCTGATCAGTTTTTCCGTACCTACTGCGCGGCGTGTCCACTGCGGTTTAACCGGGGTGTGGGAACAGCGCGGGAAATGCAGCAGTGATGGCGGTTGTGGGGCGAAATTCGGTTGGAAAGGGCGGGAGGGGTGTTCTATATTTAAGGCGATGCCTGTTCCGGTGGGGTCACACTCAACGCGAACTAAACCGCCTAAGGAGACGAGAACCGATGTCACATGCCCGCCCGGAATACGCCATTGTTATTGCTATTCTCGGTGTTCTATTAGCGATGGGCATACCCTCGCTCAGGCATGGTCAGTTTATCAGCGGGAGCCTTTGCATAGGGCTGGCGGCGGCATTAGCGGGCTGGTCAGTCGTAGCAATATTACGATCACGCGAGTAAAAAGGGTTTCGGGCGACACCGGATACCCCACCACTACAGTCGAATGTCGAGTTCTCGGCGCTGGTGTCGTCAAATCCTCGTTCGAGCGGATGCCGCTCACTCCGTGAGCGGCTGCGCCTGCTTGGGGTGCTCAGACGGGCGAGCCGTCCTTTCAACCTACGCGCAGGCGTCGCTCAACTCGCACCCCGTTGGGCGTCAAATCCCAACGCC
>JAAUTD010000217.1 GCA_012031845.1 Synechococcaceae cyanobacterium SM1_2_3 | reverse complement strand
AACTCGGCGCAGTCACGCTGGCCGGCGGCACCGGGATCGGCGCCGTGGCGGTCGGCTCAACCTTTGTTGTCTCATGAAAACTCGGACGGCGACGCATGCGCACCATGTCGGCTTCGGCCGCCTAATCCCGACCTGGCCTCGGAGGATGTGCGCAGCCGTCGCCGCCCCAGCGTTCCGCCTTCAACCTTCAACCCTCAACCTTCAATTTTTGTAATATGCCCGTCCCATTTACCGCCACCCAAATCAAGGCCTGGTTTGAGACCGCCGATCTCCCCACGCAACAACAGTTCGCCGATCTGGTGGACACCATGTTTTACATGATCCAGCAGGCCAACGACACGGCGGCGGCGGCGGTGGCCACGGCGGACGCGGCGGCGGCCTCCGTTTCGACGTGTGAAGGATTTTTCCGGGTTGACTTTGCCAACTCGACCGGAACCAATCCAACCGCGGCAACCGTCACCGAATTCCGCGAGCACGGCTGCACGTTTGCGGTGACCAATCTGGGCTGGACCACCACCGTGGCCAACTCGGGGGATTTGTCGGAAGGCTATTTGCGATTTCAGGTGGATGTCACTTTTGACAGCGCAATGGCGGACACCGATTACACCTCCAACTTCGAGCTGCTGTCAAAAACAGTAAACTCGTGTGCCTTCTATTTCGACTTTCGCATGACCGAGGTGAAGTCCACCGGTGGCACCACCCCGGTTTTCTGGGGCAAAAACTGGGCTGACGTGGCCTTCCATATCTGGGCATGACCTACCTGACGCGACCCGTTTTCGACTTTGCGATTGATTGGAAAAATCCGGTCAGTCAGCAATTCGCATTCGATTTGCGGGAGCAGAAGCTCGGGTTTGGTTCGGAACTGTTTCTCGCGCTGCAAACTCACGTCACGTCCGGCTATCGCGCGGCGCTGATGCTGGCCACCGGCGACGAGATTCAGGCGTGCGACGATTTTTTTGCAGCGCTGACGGGACGCCTGCAAGGGTTTTGGTTTCCCACGCCGTTTCATGCGTGCCAGGTAATCGGAGCGGTCAGCGCGACCCAGTTCGACATTGCGGACCAGGGCTTGCGCACCACGCTGGCCGATCACGCAAATGTATATCTGTGGGTCACGCGGGCCGGACTGGTTGCCCGCGCCTGCAAAATCTCCGCCGTCACGCTGCACAGCACCGGCATCGAGCGCGTCACGCTCACGGCCGCGTTGTCCCCGGCCGTCACGACGGCGGATACGGTGTGGCGGCTGCACTACGTGCGGCTGGCCGAGGACGCCGAGCGGGGCCAGTTTCTAAAAGAAGGCGCGCAACTGCGCACTCTCAGCCTGGTGGAACTGCCGCACGAATACGAAGCCTACGAGACGGGCACGCTGCCCATCTACCTTTACCATTTCTGGACCGCCGAACCGATGAACTGGCACTGGCGCTACACCAGCTTTGCCGCCAATGTGGTCAGCGGCAACGAGCTGTTTACGGCGGCCCCCATCACGCACGGGATCGTTCGCAAATCCATGCGGCTCGACAACGAGGGCGTGGACATTCAGGCGGCGTTCGACGCCAATCATCCGCTGGCTTTGTTTCTGCCGATCCCGTTTTCGCGGTCGCTTCAGGTGGAAATTCTGGAGGCGAGCTATGCCGTTCCAAACACGACGCGCACTTTGTTCGTGGGTCGCGTGCGCACGGTGCCGGATGAAGGCGACAAGCTGGTCGCCAAGTGCGACTCCTGGGCCGGCGTGCTGGCGCGGAAATTTCCCGCCGCAATCATCGGCCCGACTTGCAACTGGCAGGTCTTTGACCCGAACTGCGGCTGGAGCGGTGGAAGAAGGAAACCATCGGCGAGGTGGTCAGCTCTGACAACTCGGTCTTTCCGCCGACGGTAACGCTGCAACTCATTGCCGGCTCGACTCAGGAAGACGACTGGATGGCAACGGACTGGTTCGCGCGCGGCTGGATCGAGACCGGCAACGGCCTGGGCTTTCAGGTCCGCACGATTCTGGCCAGCACCGGCGACGCGGACAACACGCGCGTGACGCTGACGTTGAATCACCAACTCAGCGCCGTCGCAGGCCAGCGCGTCCACCTGATTCCGGGTTGTGATGGTTCGGTGACGCAGTGCCGGGACAAGTTCGGCAATTATCCCAACGGCTTTGGCGGTTTCCCGGCCGTGCCTGAACGCAACCTGTCGTTGAAGGCCGTCGAGGCCACGGCCAGCGCGGGAGGGAAAAAGTGAGAGACTATTTTACAGACGCGGAGCGCGTGCAGAAACTCCGCGCGGCCGCCCGGCGCTGGCTGGGCACTCCCTTCATTCCGCACGCACGTATTTGCCAGGCCGGCGTGGACTGCGTCAACCTGTGCGCGGAACTTTACCGCGCGACGGGATTTCTCGGCCCGGTCTGCCTGCCCGGATACTCGATGGATGGCGGTAAACATAATCCCGAATCGCAGCTCGAAAAATGGCTTGAGGATTCCGCGCGCTTTCGGTTGTTGGCCAAAGACGCCGACCTGTTGCCCGGCGATCTTATCACGTTCAAAATCGGCCGCAGTGCGCATCACGCCGGGATGATTCTCGACGGCCCACACTTTATTCACTGCCTGTTTGGCCGAACGGTCACGCTTGGGACTTTGGTGGACGGCACGTTTCGGCGCATCTTGCATCACGGCTTCCGGCCGCTGGAGGCGGCGCGATGAGTTTTGGAAGCGACAACGCGCCCGCGCCAGTCCAGAAGCCTTTGGGGCAGGACATCGCCCGCGGCAGCACCAACGAGCAGGCCCGGCCCGTGCCTTACCTGGCCGGCATCCAGCGCGTCGGCCTGACGTTTATCAGCGACGTGTTTGACCAAATCACCCAGCCCGTGATGCAGTCGCTCGGAAAAAAACAGGGCATCTCGGGCTACAACTATTTTGCCAGCTTCGCGGCGCTGATCTGCGCGGGCCCGCTGCGCGGCTTTCACGGCCTCTATTTTAACGGTGACCCGGTTTACACCGCAGCGCAGAGCCTGTTCGCCGCCTCGCTGACCGTATCGGGCACGACGGTGACCTTCACCTGCACCGGCGAGCACGGGCTCACCACGGGCGACACCGTATTTATCGGGGGCGTGGATCAGGCCGAATACAACGGCGAGGTGACCATCACCGTGACCGCGGCCACCGTGTTCACCTGGGTGCTGCTTGATGTGCCATCAGCGTCGCCGACGGCCGCGGGCGGATATATCACGGCGCGCGTGCAACTGGATCCCATTTTTCGCGACGTGGATCATCCCGACTCCGTTGATATTCTCATTCCCGACTTTTGCGAAGCCCGGCTCTACTGGGGCACCGACACGCAGACCGCGGATTATTACCTCCGCACCAGCGGCGTGGAGCATCCCGCGTATCGCGGCTATGCATACATGGTGTTCACGCGGTTGTTCACCGGCTTCAACCAGACGAGCATTCAGAACTTGGAAGCGGTTGTGTCCTTGTCACCGGCCGCCGCCTGGCACGCACTGACGCACATCGAAGACGACGCGAACCTGGCGGCGGTCCTGGCCGACGTGTTGCAACACGCGCGGCTCGGCACCGGGCTGCTCGATGCGCGGATTAACACGGCCGAACTCATTGCCACGGGCGCGGCGCTGGCTGCCGAAGGCGCCGGGCTGTCACCGTTGGTCACGCGGATGCAGAGCACCAAGGAGATCATTCTGGCGTTGTGCGATTACTTCGACGCCTATCCGACGTGCGACGCGCAGGGGCGCTTCGGCCTGCGGCTCGCCCGCGCCGATTACGAGGACCTGCTGGAGTTGACGGATGCCGACTTCGTGGACGTGCCGAGCTTCACTGCCGATGACTGGTCAGAAGTCAGCACCGAGACGAATTTGAAGTTCACGTCGCGGGCCTCCGGATTTATTGGCGTGCCCGTGCTGTATCGGGATCCGGCCGCCCGCCAGGCCGGCGAAGAAAACAACCGCACCAATGTGGAGCGGCCGTTCATTACCCGGCTCGATGTCGCCACGGCCGTGGCCAGCTCACTCGGCCGAATGGCGGCCCTGCCCAAAGTCACGGGCCGCGTGCGCGTGCGCCGCCGCGGCACGTTGATTGATGATCTTCAGCCGGGCAGTCTGTTCACGATGGACTTTTCGCGCCGCGATTTAACCGGGCTGATTTTTCGCGTGACCGAACTGGGTTTGCCCTCGCCCGCGAAGCCGGAACTGGAAGTGAATTTCAAACTGGATCGCAGCTATCTGCACACGGCCCTTGGCGCGCCGCTGCCCACTTCCGGCTTGCTCGCGTGGTATAAGGCTGACGTGCTGTCCGGTGCGCACGGTGCCGCTGTGGACCTTTGGCCGGATAGCAGCGGCAACGGGAATGATTTGGTTGCGGGCAGCACCCCGGCGGTGCTGGATACTAGCGGAGCGAATCCCGTGGTGCGGTGGACCGGGACGGCGGACGAATACACGGGACCAAACGGCGGCTCGATCCGCACCATCGTGGCCGTCTTTGCCGTGGATGATGATGCGATTTACAGCGGGGTCGCCGGTCAGGAGAATGCCTCGCCAGGGGAAAACTTTTATCTGACGCAACATCTCGATCAGGTCGGCATCACGGACGATGCGGCCACGGTTTTAGCGCCCACTCCGCTGGTGGAGGGCGTATGGGTGTGGGCGCGCGGCCATAGCGATGGGGACAGCCTTAGCATTCAGACGGCGAGCGATACTCTGAGTGCATCGGCCGTCGCGACCCCCAACGGGATTTTCTTTCTGGGCGGGACGCCGCTGGGAAGCGATTCCTTGTTCAACGGCCGCATTGCAGAGGTGATGTTTTACGACGCTGTGTTGACTGCCGCGGAATGGGCGGTGATTCGAGCCTACGTGGAAGGGAAATACGGACTGTGAGAATCGTGGAACTGCCATTGCCCTTGAGTCCCGACGGCCGCCTGGCCCTTGCCGCCCTGGTGGAACGCGATCATCGCACCAACGTCGGATGGCAACTGCACCTGGGAAAATCCTACGATTTCAGCGGGCCGATTACGGCCACGAGTTACGACCAAATCGCCGCGCACAACCGCTTTGCCTTCCGGGGAATCCTGGAGGCGGACTACCCGGAAACCATACCCACGATTGACGAGGTGACCGGGATCGAAGTCCGGCTGTCTGGCCCGGACTTGATTCTCCCCGAACAATCCCCATTTTCGGCGACCGCTGATGAGCTGCTGGTCTTTGTCGGGGATGAAATTTTGAGCGTGTTTGGCTGGCAACTTTTGGGCGTCGGCCGATACCGATTGTTTGTGATGCGGGCGAGGCTTACGAGCGAGCTGGAATCGCACGTTGTCGGTGCGGACGTTTATGTGATTTCGCGCGACGATCTTCTGGCCCTTGCCCCGCCCCAGGTGCAGGTGGGAAATCAGTTGACTTTTAAGCTCACCAAAGTGAGCACTGGCGCCGCGCAAAGTTTGGCCGATTCGACTGCCGTCACGCACACCGTCACGGGGGTTATGCTCTTCCAGTTGGCGCCGGCGAATCTGCGCGTTAACGGCCAGAATCGCAACGCCGTTTACAGCGCCGGACAGGACATTCGAATTGACTGGTCACTTCCGGCGGCGCGGGCGGAGGTGGCCAGCCTGAACGCCGCAAAATTTCGCACCCTGGTCGAGCTTGTTTCCATTGTGTCCGCCGAGGTGCTTTACTCGAAGATTACCAGCGACAGCACGCTGAAGATTCCGACCGCAAAAATGGCGGCGATTTTGGGTGCCGAAACGGACTTCGTTGTCCGCGTCGCCACCGATGGACTTGCGACTGATTTTTCGTTTCAATCCGCGGCACTTAGTCTAACTGTTACACAACTATGATTGGTTTCCTTCTTTCCACTTTGAATGCTGCCGACAGGGCGGCCACGAACCAGGCGAATCACGAGCGTGTTGAAGCCTCGCTGGCGTTCGTGCATAACCCTTCTTTGGTCGCCGGAGTTCCCACGACGGAAATGGGGCCGCCAAGCACTGGCGATCGGGTCGCGGGCGAACTTTGGGTGGACTCGCTGGCGGCCAAATGGCGATGCACCGCGGCGGGAGAACCTGGCACCTGGCAGCAGATCGAACCTGCCTTCGTCGCCGCCAACCCTGACGGCCGGCCAGACGACTACTGGATTTGCCGCACCGACGAGCATTTTAAGCAGTATTACTGGTCTGCCGGCGGGGCGGTCTGGGTGGCGGTTTGAGCCCGCCCGCTTTGGGCGGAAAACCCGGCCGTGCGGCAAGGCCGCTGCAGGCGCGCTGCAGATATTACCCGCCCCACCCTTTTTGACCCGTCGCGCTCGGTCCCGCCTCAGACCCTTTTCGCCTAACAATCCAACCCTTTTCGACTTTGGATCACCTCCCCCCTGCCCATCTGCATCGGCATGGCGCTTGCGGCGAAAATGGATGAGGGGAACATTCAACATTCAACATTCAACGCCCAACATCCAAGTGCGGCAGCGCGTTTCCGCGTGTTCACCCTGCTCGGTGACGGTGAACTTGCCGAAGGCTCAAACTGGGAGGCTGCGTTGGCCGCTGCGCATTACAAGCTCGACAACCTCGTCGCCATCCTCGACCAGAACACGCTCCAGATCACCGGCCACACGCGCGACGTGATGAGCAACGAACCGCTCGACGAAAAATGGCGCGCGTTCGGGTGGGATGTCCGCAGC
>JAAUTD010000216.1 GCA_012031845.1 Synechococcaceae cyanobacterium SM1_2_3 | reverse complement strand
GGACTTTCTGTAAAAGCGAGTCAGCAGTTCGCCTGTTTCTATGAGAGATCATGCGGGGCGGATTGGCAGTCGGTTTGATCGGCCGCCAATCCGTCCCTTAAATTTTTGGCGTTGCGATGACTACGATCAGTCGGCGATCAGCAACAGCGCCGCCGCCACCCGGCGGCCTTCCAGCATGATCACGTTGTAGGTTCGGCAGGCCGCCGCCGTATCCATGACTTCAACGCCTACGCCCTGCGCCAGCAACGCCTGGGTCAGGCGCGGGTGAGGAAACTGCTGACGGCGACCGGTGCCCAGCAACACAATCTCCGGCTCCAGCGTCAGGATCATCGCCAAATGGGCTTCATCCAGTTCGGCGAAAGTCTGCGGCGGCCAGTCGAGAATCAATTGATCCGGGGATACGATCACGCTATGGCGGATGTCCTGGTCGTTGACCGTGATCCAGCCTGAGCCATAATTTCTGATCGAATAGCGGTTGGGGTCGGCGTCAAGACTGAAGCGCATGAACAATCCCTCTGGGCAAAAAGCCGTCAATAATGGTCGAAAGCCAGGGTCATGATTATGCCCTGATTCGGATTGGGCTGGAAAATGGGCAGTCGCCGGTTAATGATGATCAACTGATGCCGCTGAAAAAGCCGATGGGCTTCCAACGTCTGGAGAATGCGCGATGGCCGAGAGCCAAACCTACACGATTCATGCCCTGGAACTGGGGCGCATGAGCAACTTTATCTATGTCATTCACGATCACGCCAGCGACCGCGCCGCCGTGGTGGACCCGGCCTGGGATGTGCCCAGCATTTTGGCGCTCACTGAAAAGCGCGGCTTGCGGATCACCGATATTCTGCTGACCCACAGCCATTTTGATCACATCAACGGAGTTGAGGCGCTGCTCAACCATAGCGACGCCCAACTGCATCTGCTGCGGGCCGAAGCCGCGTTTTGGAATCACTACACCGATTTGCCGACTTTGCACGATGGCGGCGACCGCATTCAACTGGGCGAGACCGAGATCGAAATTCTGCATACGCCGGGGCATACCCCAGGCTCGGCCTGTTATCGGCTGGGCGATCAGGTGCTGACTGGCGATACCCTGTTTGTCTTCGGCTGCGGACGTTGTGATTTGCGCGGCGGCGACCCGGAACTGATGTATCAAAGCCTGCGCCGACTGGGCGAGCGACTGCCCGACCATACCCTGATCCGTCCCGGTCATAATTACGGGATTACCCCGACCACCTCGATGGCCGAACAGTTGGCCGGAAATCCCTTTCTGCATTTCAACACCTGTCCCGAATTTGTTGAATACCGGATGCACCTGCACGACCGCGAAGAGCCGTATCAGCCAGAGCCGCGCCCGCATTCGCATCCCCACTGAACCATTCCCGCCGCCATGTTCCAGTTCGCGCCGATTGGCGTCATCCATTCCTGTTTCCGCCAGAAGTTCGGCATTCCGCGTCAGCCGCGCCTGGTTCCGGCGGCGCGGGCTACGCTGGAACTGCTGCCGCCCTATGCCCAGCCGGAAGCAGTGCGCGGACTGGAGGGTTTTTCTCATCTGTGGCTGCTGTTTGTGTTTCATGGTATTCCAGCCGGTCATTGGCAACCGACGGTGCGCCCACCACGATTGGGCGGCAACCAGCGAATGGGCGTATTTGCTACCCGCTCCTCTTTTCGCCCCAATCCGCTAGGGCTGTCGGCGGTGACGCTGGAATGGATCGAGATCAGCGCGGGACGGGTGGTGCTGCATCTGGCGGGGGTGGATGTGCTGGACGGAACGCCAGTGCTGGACATCAAGCCCTATGTGCCCTATGCCGACAGTATCCCGGAAGCGGTCGGCGGTTTCGCCAACGAGGCGCCGGGGCAGTTGCGGGAAGTGGCGTTCAGTCCGATGGCGGCGGCGTTTTGCGCGGCTTGGCCGAATGGCGATTTGCGCGAACTGATTTGCCAAATTCTGCGTCAGGATCCACGCCCGGCTTACACGCAAGTCAATTCCACTGCGCACCGCTATGGCATGACGCTGTACAACTGCGATGTGCGTTGGGAAATGCGGGAACAGGCCGCGTATGTAACGGAAATAGCAGGCGATCTGAACCGCTGATTGACGCAGATGAAGATGATTTCGCAGAGGGTTTCATCGGTGTTATCGGGTCAATTGACGTCAATCAGCGGTTCGGGTCATCGCTCACCGGAGAAATCTTATGCCGATGTCAGCAAGAATCTTTTTGTGTTTAGGCAGCATCGGGATGTTGCTGGCGGTGGCGATGGGCGCTTTTGGCGCTCATGCGCTGAAAAAGACGCTGACCCCTGATCTGCTGGCGGTCTATCAAACCGCAGTGAACTATGATGTTTATCATGCCCTGGGATTGCTGGCGGTGGGATTGCTGGCGCTGCATCTCCCGGAACGGCGTTGTTGCGCTGGGCCGGAATCCTGCTGGCGGTCGGCGTACTGGTGTTTTCTGGTAGCCTGTATGCGCTTAGCTTGAGCGGCATCCGCGGGCTCGGTGCGATAACGCCCTTCGGCGGCGTCGCGCTGATAGCGGGTTGGCTGTTATTGGCGGTTGCAGTTGTTAGAACGAATTGAATGATACGGTCAGGCGACCCATGAAAATAAGAGGAATGGCGAGGAGAATTATGCAAAAGAGTTACGCATTAGGATTTGATGTCTATGGCACTTTGGTGGACCCACTGACGCTGGCGGAACCGTTGCGGGCGCTGGTGGGCGAACACGCGGTGCTGTTTGCTGAACTGTGGCGGCGCAAACAACTGGAGTATTCCTTCCGGCGCGGTCTGATGCGGCGCTATGTTGATTTCGATGTGTGTACCCGGCAGGCGCTGCGTTATACCCAACTGGAGTTAGGCTGCGAATTGCCCGAATCCGATCAGGATCGGTTGCTGGAAGCCTATTTGTATTTGCCGCTGTTCCCGGAAGTGGCCGCCAGTCTGTCGGCGCTCAAGGCGCAGGGTCATCAACTGGTCGCTTTTACCAACGGGGTCGAGGCCAGCATTCGGGCGCTGTTGACCAATGCGGGCGTTCTGACGCAGTTGGAAGATGTGGTCAGCGTGGACGATTTGCGCACCTTCAAGCCCGATCCGGCGGTTTACGCCCACTTGGCGCGGCGCACTGAACATGTGCTCAATGAAACCTGGCTGGTGTCCAGCAATCCGTGGGATGTGATCGGCGCCAAAGCCGCCGGATTGCGCGCCGCCTGGGTCAAGCGCCGACCCGACGCCATTTTCGATCCGTGGGATGTGGAGCCGGATTTGGTGGTCAGCGGTCTGGATGAGTTGCCCGCCCGCTTTGCCCAGCCTCCCGCCTGATTTAGCAACGCACCCAGACCAGGGTGCGGTTATTGGCGGGCATCGGGCAGTCGCACTGCAAGCGTAGGCCATTCACGGTCGCCAACTGATCGAGCGCCTCGAAATCGCGTATACCGCCGTCCGGGTTCCATGACCGCAGCCATTGATCAAATTCGGCATTGCTGGCGCTGGTGTAGCTGCCGCCATAGTTGAACGGCCCGTACAGGCAAAACGCCCCGCCCGGCTCCAATACCTGTCCGACTCCGGTAAACAGGCATTCCACCGCCGACCAGGCCATGATGTGGGTGGTATTAGCCGAAAACACACCCGCTGCCTGAGTGAGCGGCCAGGGCTGGCGGCAAACCTCCAGTTCCAGCGGCGAATGCAGGTTGGGTAGGTTCGCTTCGGCTAGCCACAGTTCAATGCCCCGCAGATTTTCCGCCAGGTCCGTCGGCTGCCAGCGCAGATGCGGCAGGGCGCGAGCGAAATGAACAGCGTGTTGCCCGCTGCCTGCGCCGATTTCCACAATCAATCCTGGCTGGCTGAAAACCTCTTGCAGCACCGCCAGAATCGGCTGCTTGTTCTGTTCGCAGGCTTCGGAATAGGGTTTGACGTAGACAGACATTGGCGCTCCTCAAAAGGCTGGGGCTGGCAACGCTCAGGACTTGGATGATCCGGCAGCGGCGCAAACAAGGCTTCATGGTGCATCTGGACATATTCCAGAAATTTGCGAGTCGCCTTGATCACGGCGCGTGGGGTAATGGTCGCGCCGGTGAACTGATCGAAAACACCGCCCTCTTTTTTGACTTTCCAGCGTTCCGGCGTGGGGTTGCTGAGCGACTTGCCGCTGAAGCGCAAAATCCAGTACGAGCGCTTTTCCTCAATGCCATCGCCCAAGCCCGGCGTTTCCTTGTGTTCCAGCACCCGCACGCCGGCGACGGTTCCATCGGCGTAAACCCCGATCAGCAGGCGAATCGGCCCGCTGTAACCGTCCGGCGCAACGGGAGTCGCGAAGAGGGCGACCGGTTGCCCTGCTTTCGCGCCCGGTAAAAGGGAACCGGCTGGCTGGTTCCCAACGCTTCCGGCGCCACCACGTCGATCCGATCTTCAATAATCCGATTGTCGTAGCGATCCGTTGCCACCAGTTGATTCAAACTCGCTTCCAGCGCCGCCCGCTGCGACTCGGCAATGATGTCTTTGGTGTTGAGATAGGTGATCGCGACCAATCCAGTGCCTACGATGGCAAAACCGCTCAGAATCAGGGCGGCGACGCCCATGTTGCGGGCCAGTTCCCTGATCATGGCCGCCGTTCCCCAAACACTCGCGGCTGGGTGTACAGATCAATCGTCGGGGCGGCAATGTTCATCAGCAGCACCGCGAACGCCACGCCGTCGGGATAACCGCCGAAGCTGCGGATGATGTAAACCAGAATGCCAATGCCCGCGCCATAGATCAGCCGCCCGCGTGGGGTGGCGCTGGCGGTGACCGGATCGGTGGCGATGAAGAAAGCGCCGAAAATGGCTGCGCCGCCCCACAGATGAAACCACGGCGGCGGATAGCGCAGCGGATCGGCCAGCCAGAACCCGGTCGCAATGGCCGCCAGTCCGCCCAGCATCCCGACCGGGATTTGCCAGGCCGCAGCGCGAAGGTAGACCAGCCACAGCCCGCCGACCATAAACCCCAGCGTGGCCCATTCCCAGCCACTGCCGGCCACGATGCCGAACATCGGACTGTTGCGAATCTGGGTCATGCTCTGGCCCAGGTTTAATTGATTGCGCAACACGTCCAGCGGAGTGGCGCCGGTCAGCGCATCCAGGGCGGGCGATTCCATCCCCAAAATGGCCTGTAGCGTCTCCCACAGACTCAGCGCGTAAGGCTGGCCGACGCCGTGCGGAATCAGCCAGGCGCTCATCTCGCGGGGAAACGAGATCAGCAGCACCACATAGCCGACCATCGCTGGATTGAACGGGTTATAGCCCAGACCGCCGTACAGATGCTTGGCAACCACAATGGCCGCCAGCACGCCAATGGTTGTCAGCCACCACGGCGCCAGCGGCGGCAGCGCGACCGCCAGCAACCAGGCCGTCACCACCGCGCTGTAGTCGTTGAGATACAGCAGCGTCGGCTTGTTGCGCAGGGTCAGCATGGCGCTTTCGGCGAGCAGCGCGATGACAGTCGCCAGCAGCAGATTGATCAGAATGCCCAGCCAAAAACCAGGCCAGCGCCGCAATGCCGGGCAGCATCGCGTACAGCACCCGGCGCATGATCAGACCGACGCTGGCATCGCGCACCACATGAGGAGAAGTAACGGTTCGGAAGCGCATGGCTGACTACCGATGCTCTTCGCGGGATTCGATCACCGGCGCAACCAACACCGGTTCAGCGCGAGGCGGCGCTTTCTGGCGCAATTTCGCTTCCCGCTCCTGTTTATCGCGCTCCAGCCGATCCATCCGCGCCTGATGCCGCTGCCGTGCCAGTTCGGCCTGCTGTTTCTCGTTCTCCCGCGCCCAGATTTCGTTCTTGGCATAGCGGTAATACTGCACCAGCGGAATATGGCTGGGGCAGACGTAGCTGCAACAGCCGCACTCGATGCAACTGAACAGATGATGATCCCGCGCCTTATCGAATTCCTTGGCGCGGGCGAACCAGTACAACTGTTGCGGCAACAGATTCACGGGGCAAACGTCCACGCAGTCGCCGCAGCGAATACAGGGCATCACCGGCTGTTCGGGACTGAGTTCGCGGGCGCTGGCGGCAAGAATGCAGTTGGTGGCCTTGGTGACGGGAACCTGATCATGGTGCATGGCGAAACCCATCATCGGCCCGCCCATGATCAGCCGCTCAACCCCTTCCCGATAGCCGCCGCATTGGGCGATTAAATCAGCAAATGCAGTTCCGAGCAGCGCATCCACGTTTTGCGGCTGCTGCACATGACCGGTGACGGTGACGATGCGCGAGATCACGCTCGCCGTGATTAATGGCGCGATGCAGGGTGTAGGCGGTGGCGACGTTGAAGCATTGCACCCCAATGTCAGTAGACCGACCCTTGATCGGCGCTTCCTTGTTGGTCAGCAATTTGGTCAGTTGCTTGGCTCCACCGCTGGGATAGCGGGTCGGCACGGGACAGACCTGAAAATCGGTTCCGGCGCAGGCGGCGGTCATGGCGGCTATCGCTTCCGGCTTGTCGTCTTCGATGCCGATCAGCGTTTCGCCGGCGAGTGGATGGTTGGCATCCAGCACGGCATCTTCATCTGGGCCAGGCTGGTATCGCCAGTACTTATTCCTGAAATCATTTTCGGACATAAACAGTAGCCTGAAAAATCGATCACACTTACCAGCCAGGGTATACCAGTCCAGCAAAAGAGGAG
>JAAUTD010000215.1 GCA_012031845.1 Synechococcaceae cyanobacterium SM1_2_3 | reverse complement strand
ACTTGACCGTTTCGTAGTTGATCAGGCTATCCAGCGCCTCGTTACCCGCCTGCGATTCCAGCCGGTTCATCAGATGACGATGTTCCATCCGCCAATTGGTGATCGCCAGGGTAAACGCGACATAAGCGGTGGCGCTGCCGATCACGATCAGCGTGAAAACCGGCGGATAACGGTCGAGCAGCACCGCCGCCGCCAGCAGAAATTCCACCGCCACTGGCAGAATGCTGAAGGCCAGATAATTCAGCAGTGTGCTTAAACTGCGGGCGCCGCGCTCCAGATCGCGGCTGATTGCGCCGGTCTTGCGCTCCAGATGAAAGCGCAATGACAGATCATGCAAATGCGCCAGAGTGCGCAAGGTCAGCCGCCGCATGGCGCGATACCGCACCCGCACGAACAGCACATCGCGTAACTCGGTGAACAGCGCATTGCCCAGTTTCAACGCGCCATAGCCCAGCAGCAGGATGAGGGGCAGGGTAACGACGGCCTGCTGGTTGGCATCGAGATGATCCACGATTTGCTTGAGCAGCAGCGGGACGCCAATGTTGGCGATCTTCGCCAGCACCAGACAGCCCAGCGCCAGCAAGACTCGTCCGCGATATTCCCAAAGATAGGGGATCAGGGCGCGCAGATTGGCCCAGTCACGGCGTTGCTGTTGCGGGAGTTCGACATAGCGGAGATTGGGGGGCATGAGTTTGATTCGCAGAACTGCACTGAAAAACAAAGGCCACCCATGAAGGATGGCCCCGGTGTCGGCATCGCGCCGACCGATAACAACTTACTTCGATGCAGCGTCGGACTTGAAGCCAGTCTCGTTGAGCATATAGACGATGGATTCGCGGATGTTTTCCTCGGTCAGCGCGGGATTGCCGCCCTTGGCCGGCATGGCGCGGATGCCATTAACCGCGTGATTTACCAATGTATCCAGACCTTGGGCGAAACGGGGTTCCCACTGATCCTTGGCGCCGAGCTTGGGCGCATTCAGCACCCCGGCGGCATGGCAGGCCGCGCACGCATTGTTATAGACCTGCTGCCCGGTCAGCTTGACCGCCACTGCCGGTTTGGGCTGCTCAAAGGAAACCCGCGTCACTGGCTTAATGCGTTCAAGGGTGAAGGCCTGCTTGCGCTGGTTATCTTCGGGAGCGACATCGCTGAAGACCCCCATCAACGCAGCCAGCATGAACAGTACGGTAGCCAGCAGCACTAGTCCCGAGATCAGGGCGACGGATGTAGTGATGACAGATTGATCAGTTTGCAGATTCACACGGTTACCTCATTGAGCATGTTCACAACCGGCGCATCCCCGGATTCGTTGCGATAGACCCGATCCTTTGCCCATCCGCTGGGCGTGAGTCTTCGCAATGGCGCTGCGGGTGAGAAGGTTTAGGTTTGTTAGAGTCGGTTTTTATCTTGATCTTAAAGGCCGAGTACAACTTTACCTCAAAATTATAGCGTTATTAGCCAATGCGTGAAAACCGCCATGCGATTCTGAACAATTCGGCATCCGCAATTGTTGAACAATCTGGACGTGTAGTCATTGCTCAGGTATTCTGATCCTCTATCCCCAACGCGCCCGTAGCTCAGATGGATAGAGTGTCGGCCTCCGAAGCCGAAGGTCGTGGGTTCGAGTCCCGCCGGGCGCGCCAAGCTTTTCAAGCAGTTACCTCTGATTTTCCGCCGTTGCCGCCGCAAAGTTTATGACAAGTCGCGTCAGGTTACGTCAGATGTGGACAGATGAGGACAAGACCCTCGGCCCTGAACTCAATTCCAGCCGTTGTTGACCCGCCTGTTCCCGCCGGTTGTAGCGCGTCCTGGCCGCATTCCGAGCATGGTGTTGCGCGTCATAAGCCAAATGGCAACGCTGGCATAAGGCTCGCAAGTTCGCCGGATCGCAGTTTTCGGGCGTGTGGTCGAGGTGGGCGATGGTCAACACGATGCGAGTTACAGAAACACCTAGCGCCCGCCAACACGCAACGCGATTAATCCCGGTGGTCCATAGCCCGATGCGGTTGTGACGCCATACATGATTCGGAATCCCGCACTCTTCGCAACGATGGCCCGCCCGCTCCAGAATCGCCGCCCGAATCTGCTTCCAGTTCTTGGGATAGCGCCCCTTGTTTTCCGCCTTGATCGGCATCGCGCCTCCGCTTGGCTTCGTGTAATAAAATCCCCGCCATATCATCCCTTAACCGCTGGCTATGGCAGGTCGTGCAAATTTGCCGCATGAACCGCCCGCAAGAGTCCCGATTGATTGGAACAGCCGCCGGTTCCTTGCCGCACCACTGACAGCGTTTTTTACGCATTACGCCGCCTCCAACACCTGCACCGCCCTTCTCAGTCGTTCCGGCGCCAGATGCGCGTAGCGTTCGGTCATCTCGATGCTGGCATGACCGAGCAGATCGCGCACCTCGGTCAAGGGAACGCCCGCTTGCACCAACCAACTGGCGAACGTGTGGCGCAAATCGTGAAACCGGAAATTCACGATCCCCGCGAGTTGGCAGGCATGGCCAAAGCTCCGCTTCACATCCTGAACGCCGAACACCAGCGGCCCGCAGCTCACCCCTTGCCGCAAGGCCAGCGCCGCCCGAGCTGCCGCATTGATCGGAATCGCCCGGCGCTTGCCGCTCTTGCAATCCGCCCCGTCCAGATAAATCAGCCCGTGGTCAAAATCCACCCGCGCCCATTCCAAACCGAGCAGCTCCCCTTTCCGCATCCCCGTATTCAACGCCAGCGTAATCACCGCCGGTAAAATGCCCCGCTCGCGGCCCCAAGCGGCCCGCACAGGCCACCAGCGCCGCCGCTTGTGGTTTCGTCAACCAGCGCACCCGGCCCTCTGGTTCGCGCTGTTTCAGGCCGCACACCGGGTTATCCAGCGCCGCGCCCCATTCCAGATTGGCGTAATTCACCGCCCGCGACAGCAACCCGATTTCCTTGTTGATGGAACTGGCGGACGCCTTTTCCGCCTGGCGCTGGCGAATGTATTGACGCACCATCACCGGATTCAATTCGCACAACAGCCGCCCGGTAAACGCCGGATAAAGATGCTGCAAAGAAGTCCGATCCCGCGACGCCGATTTCAAATCCGCCCTGGCGTACAGAAACGCCAGCAGCAAATCATCAAAGCTCTTCAGCGCAACCGGGCTTTCACCGGCAAGCGGATGATTTCGGCTAATCGTTGCGCGGCGCATGGTTCAGTCCTGGGCAGGGCAATAGGAGCGGCAATCGCAGGCGTATTAACACGGGTATGGCGGGCAATAAAGGCGCGTACCGCCGCGCTGGGAATCCGCACCGTTTTTTCCCCGAACTTCACCACCGGCAATTCACCCCGCAACAGCCAGCGCCGCACCGTTCGCGGCGATACCCCGCAGTGATCGGCGGTTTCGGCCAGCGTCCATAAGGCGTCTGCTTTCACTTTGAGTGTACTCATTATAAGGTGCGCGTTTATATAAAGAGTACACTATTGGTGAAAATCGGACAATCACCTAAAGTGGAAAATCGAGGTAAAAAAACAGGGAATCTCTGGATTAAGCGACTTGTCTTTTCGTAGCAGCAGGTCTGATTGATTCCACCAGCGCCCGCAAATTGCGCTTGGCGTCTTCCGGTAATTCGCTCAAATCCAGCACGTCAGCCGCCGGTTTTAACGGTTGCATCGGCCCACGCCCGGTCAACAGCCATTCGACGCAAACCCCCAGTTTCAGCGCCATTTCCACCGCTTTTTCCATGCTGGGAAGTTTTTCGCCGTTGAAGTAGTTCCACGCCATTGATGTACTGACATGCAGGTAACGACCCAGCGCCTCCATCGTGGTGGGCGCGTTCGCCAGCCGACAGGCCAGCCGGAACCGTTCGGTAAAGTCTTGATGTTTCATGGTGAAAAGTATCGCCAGCCTGTCATCTACTTTGGGTAGATGGGTTAAGCTTGCAACGCTTTCACTATCGGTGTAAAAAAGCACCATGAACACCTCCACACCTATCAATCACGCGCTCGCCAAGGCTGTTCAACAGCTTGGTGGATACGCGAAAACCGCCGATTTATGCGAGGTCAACATCAGCGTGGTTTGGCGCTGGGCCAAGCGCGGACGCCTACCCCGAACTGAATGGACGGGCGAAACCCACTACGCCGAATTGATTGAAGCGGCAACGCAAGGCGCGATTACCAAAGCCGAATTGCTTTCCTATATCCCGCCCAAACCCGATTTATCAGACCTTTGGTGGCCGTTGATTGCCCTGATTCGCAATGAATCAGGGCTTTTTTATTCCCGGAGATTGAACGATGGATAAAGCCGTAGAAACCATCACGCTGCACGTTCCCGAAACCATGAAGCGGGATTTGCAGGATTTAGCCCTGGCAGAAGATCGCGCCGTCGGCGAATGGATCCGCCACCAGTTGACCGGGATTTTGTACGGCAAATTGGGCGCACTAGAAGCCGCGAAACGAAGCGGGGAGATGCGGAGATGAAAAGTAACGAAGTGGAATGCCCGTATTGCGGTGAAGTGGTCGCGATCAATCACGATGATGGAGCGGGATACGATGAAACCGAAATCCATCGGCAGGAATGCAAACATTGCCTGAAAATCTTCACGTTCACCACCGCGATTTTTTTCCATTACTACCCTGAACGAGCGGACTGTTTGAATGGTGCGGATCATCATTACGAGAAGACAAAGACGCACCCAGAGCAATTGGCTCGAATGCGCTGCATGGCTTGTGGAGACGAGAAGCCATTGTGGGAGCAACAGCCAGCATGAAGCCCTCAGAAATGAACCTGAACGCCGGTTTTTGGATGCGCCTGCAACCGCATGAACTAGCGCTATTGGCGGTGATCGCCAAACGCTACGGCGAACAGCAATACGCGGTTTTCTTGGAAAGAATGGATGCGTTCATTGGCAAAAAAGCCGCCCTAGACATGATTAACCGGGTTGAAAACAGACTCTACGGCGATGGAGAAACGCAGGTATGAACCACAGAAAAAAGCCCCTGCACTACCGCTATACCGATGATGATCCCGACGAAGGTTTTGATGAGATTGGCATTGCCAACAGCGCCGAAGATGCCATTGCAGGCGTTCGTTACTGGGTTGAGGGCTTGGGCGATAGCGATACCCCGATGCAGGTGGAAGAAACCGAATCAGGCTATTACGTCACGATTGGGGAGGCTCCATGATTTACCGTGGAGAACTGGTTTGTCGGCAAAGCTGTTGCGGGCATCACCAATGGGCGAAAGCAATAGAGTTCGTTTCAGCCAAAACGGAAGAAGACGCCCGGCAACAACTGCACTCCGCATTTGCGGACGCATGGAAACGCCGTTGTGGAGAATGCCGCCGCCCCATTGCTATCAAGCACCTGAAAATCATCCCGATGGACAACAACGGGAATGACCTTGAAGTGGAGGAGTTAGCGGCATGAGAGAGTTAGCAACCCAAGAGCGCGAATGGCCTTTGTTCGCTGCAACGCTTTGTTCGCCGACAACAACGTGGGTTTGCCCTGCTTGCGGTGGCTGGTATCAGACCATCCGCAAGCGTAATGAGCTTCCGCTGGCCGCAAAGCGTCGCTGCATCGATCAACACATTCAAGATGGATGCCCCGCCTACACGCATTCGGCGACTGAGGAGTTAGCGGCATGAACCTTCTCAAACTTCTCGACCGCCCGATCACCTTTCACCGCTGTTTTGTGGACATAACCGGCTCCATAAACGCCGCGCTGATGCTCTCCAATGCCGTCTATTGGACGAACAAATTACCCGAAGAAAGGGACGGCTGGTTTCACAAATCGCGGGATGAATGGATGGCAGAAACCGGCTTGACGATCCGCGAACAGGAAACCGCCCGCGAACGCTTGGCCGAGCTGCTGTTGATCGAAACCCGCCGCCGCCAAAATTGATCCGGCGCTGGCAGTTACCGGCTTGTGGTTGCGCGTGAACGTGGACGCCTTGACCGCCGCCCTTTCCGACCCGACCAAAACGCGGAAAACGCCTTTTACCAAAACGCGGAAAACGCATGACCAAAACGCGGAAAGCGCCTTTTGCTCTCCTATTAGATCAAAGAACAACAATTACACATCATCAACAACAACAACGCGGGCGCGAGAATTTTTGATGGATTTGGATTGGGTTCCCAACGAGACCGCGTTCAACGAACTGCAAACCAGCGGCATCCCCGTTGAATTCATCGCCCAAAGCCTTCACGAATTCCGCGCTTACTGGCTTTCACGCGGCGAAAAAAAGCCTGATTGGAACCCCGAATTCATCCGCCAAACCCGCCACCAATTCGCCTACCAGCAACAGCAGGAGCAACGCCGCCATGACCGATCTGAAGCACGCAGCCGCGTATCTGGACTTCCTCAGAACCAGTCTGGACGCCAAAGAAGGGAAACCGTCACCGAGCGCAACGAACGCTACGAACGATTTGCCGCCGGTCTCGACACCGGAAACGACGCCGAATTTGCCCCGAAAACGCGATTACAGCCGACTTCACCCGGCACTGAAGGGTTGATGCCCGCCCGCGCCATTGCCGCGCTCTGGGCGCGATTTTCGCACCTGTACGGCAATCGCTGGGTGAGCGTCTACGGTGAAGCCTTGAGCGCCGACGGAATCCTGCAACCGGTGGCCGCCACCTGGGCGAAAGCCTTGGCGAATTTGACCGCCGACGACTTGGCCCGTGGCCTTCACGCCTGTCTGGATCGCGCGGC
>JAAUTD010000214.1 GCA_012031845.1 Synechococcaceae cyanobacterium SM1_2_3 | reverse complement strand
TGCCGGTCGGGCCGCCGCTGACTTCGGTGCCGCCCTCCATCCGCGAAGCCGGCGCTGGGCATCGGCGCCTCCAAGCTGCAAATGGTGGGGCATCACGTTCTGCCGCTGGCGATGCCAGGCATTCTCACCGGCTCCATCATCGGCATGGCTCGCGCCCTCGGCGAATCGGCCCCGCTGCTGATGATCGGCATGATCGCCTTCATCGTGGACGTTCCCAAGAGCCTCACCGATCCGTCTACGGTATTGCCGGTGCAGATTTATCTGTGGTCCGACTTGCCGGAGCGAGCCTTCGTGGAACGGACTTCCGCCGCCATTATCGTGCTGCTGGCCTTCATGATCCTGATGAACGGAATGGCCATCCTGCTGCGCAAACGCTTCGAGCGGCGCTGGTAAATCACGCCTTGTCTGGCGGATAGCCGACGCCTTGGCGTTGGCTCCGCCGAAAGTCCGCAGCCCCAGACCGGAACCCTATTATTTAACTGAGGATTTTTACCGTCATGAGTACGACTACTTTGGAAGCTCAAACCGCCCTGGATTCAGTGCTACATAGCAACCCGACCGGCCTGTTGGTGACTGACTACAACAACCGGCAGACCGTTGGCGATATCACCGTAGACAACCCCAAGATGACCTGCCGGGGCGTCAACGTCTACTACGGCGAGAAACACGCGCTGAAAAATGTCGGGATTGACATTGGCGTTAACGAAGTAGTGGCCTTTATCGGCCCGTCCGGCTGCGGCAAATCTACCTTTCTGCGCTGCCTGAACCGGATGAACGACACTATTCCCAGTTGCCGCATCAACGGTTCGATCAAGCTGGACGCTGACGACATCTACGACAAGAGCATTGACGTGGTGCAACTGCGGGCGCGGATTGGCATGGTGTTCCAGAAGCCCAATCCCTTTCCCAAGTCCATTTATGAAAACGTCGCCTATGGGCCGCGCATTCACGGCATGGTCAATAGCAAACCGGAGCTGGATGATCTGGTGCGCGCCAGCCTGGAACGGGCTGGTCTGCTCAAGGAAGTCGATGGACGGATGGACGATCCCGGCACCAGTCTGTCGGGCGGCCAGCAACAGCGGCTTTGCATTGCCCGCGCTATTGCGGTCAGTCCCGAAGTGATCCTGATGGACGAACCCTGCTCGGCGCTGGACCCGATTGCCACCGCCAAGATTGAGGAACTGATTGACGAGCTGCGCGAGAACTACACCATCGTCATCGTCACGCACTCGATGCAGCAGGCGGCCCGCGTTTCCCAACGCACCGCCTATTTTCATTTAGGCGATTTGATCGAAGTGGGCGAAACTGATCAGGTCTTCACCACGCCCAAGCACAAGCTGACCGAAGATTACATCACCGGTCGCTTCGGCTAACCCTTCACTCGCCCCACCAAGGGAGTTCCCAATGCCATGACGATAAGTTCCGATCCCCATACCGTCAAGCAATTCGACGTACAACTCGACAACCTGCGCAATCTGGTGCTGGAAATGGGCGGGTTGGTCGAAGAGCAAATCAAGAATGCAGTGCAGGCGTTGAGCGATGAAAACCTGTCGCTGGCGCATGACGTGATCGCCCGCGACCAGATCATCAACGGCCTGCAACGGAAGGCTGACGAGGACAGCGTCAGCCTGATCGCCTTGCGTCAGCCCTTGGGCAGCGATCTGCGCATGATCATGTCGCTGTCCAATATCGTGACTGATCTGGAGCGGATTGGCGACGGCGCTAAAAAAATCGCCCGGATGACGGTGCAGATTTATGACAGTGCGACCGCCTCGCCCAGCGCCAAGCTGCTGCGTGATGTCAATACGATGGCCCTATTGGCCACGGCCATGCTGCATGACAGCCTTGACGCCCTGGCCCGGCTCAACGTGGACAAAGCGCTGGAAGTCGCCAAAGGCGATGAGGAACTGGATCAGGAATTCCAGTCGGCCATGCGGCTGTTGATCACCTACATGATGGAAGACTCGCGCACCATCGGTCATGCGATCAACGTGATCTTCATCATCAAGGCGCTGGAGCGGGTTGGCGATCATTGCAAGAACATCGCCGAACATATCGTCTATCTGGTGGAAGGCCGTCATATTCGCCATAGCAATACCGCTATGGATAGAAAGGCGTTAACCCCAGACGCCCAAGCGTAATCGCAGGATTCGGGTTGGCGGCGCGGATGATTTCAGTATCGTTCGCGCCGTTTGCATCTGCGCAATAAGGCTCAGTGTGACCCGCATGCCTTGACGATGTGGCGGGCTTCACCCAGAATTGCCAGCCATTAAAATTTACTCCCGCACTGCCAGAGACCGGTAACTAATGACCCAACTGACCACGCCCTATTACCTGATCGACGAAAAGAAACTGCTCAGGAATCTGAAGATCATTCAGCAAGTGCGCGAAGTTTCCGGGGCAAAGTCGGTATTGGCGCTCAAATGCTTTTCAACCTGGTGCGTGTTTGATTTAATGCGCCAATATCTGGATGGAACCACCAGCAGTTCTCTCTATGAAGCCCGGCTTGGCTATGAAAAATTTCGCAAGGAAGTTCATGCCTACAGCGTCGGCTTTTCGGAAAAAGATATTAAAGTTGTCCGCAAATTCGCTAATAAAGTCATCTTTAATTCAATTTCACAGCTCAAACTTTATTACGACAGCGTGCGCGGCATGAAACTGGGCTTAAGAGTCAATCCGGGCATCAGCTATTCTCATTTTGATCTGGCTGATCCGGCCAGACCTTTTTCCCGGCTAGGGGCGGCTGATCTCGATAAAATTATGGAAGTCGCGCCCCTGCTCAGTGGCGTGATGTTTCATTTCAATTGTGAAAATGACGATGTTGACAGCATTTGCGCGGCGATTGACGTCATCGCTGATCGTTATGGCCCACTGCTGGAGCAAATGACCTGGGTCAGTCTGGGCGGCGGGGTGGCTTTTACCAAGGACGGCTACCCGCTGGAACAGTTTTGTCAGAAATTGAAGAGTTTTGGTGAGAAATTTGGCGTACAGGTTTATCTGGAACCGGGAGAAGCGGCAATTACCGGCTGCGCCGAACTGGTGACGACGGTGCTTGACATAATGCACAACCAGATGGACATCGCTATTGTGGATTCATCGCTGGAAGCGCACCTGCTGGATCATCTGATCTACCGCACGCCGCCGAAGATTAATGCGCCGGAACCGGGGCCGCACCGAATCATGATCGCGGGTAGAACCTGTCTGGCCGGCGATGTGTTTGGCGAATACTCGTTTAAGACGCGACTGGAAATCGGCAGCGAAGTCCGGGTTGCTGACGCCGCTGGCTACACGATGGTCAAGAAAAACTGGTTCAACGGCCTGAATATGCCTTCGATTGTCGTTAGTCGGCTGGATGGAACGGTGGAACGGGTGCGCAAGTTTGGTTATCGCGATTACAAATCCAGTCTTTCCTGATTTGAGTGCTGGAATAATTCCCCAATCACACCATATTTAGCAATCCTGAATGATTTGTGGTTGCGTCTACCCGCAAAATCCCCCCTCACCCCCTTTGACAAAGGGGGGAAGCCGCTCAGCGGCGGGGGGGATTAGGTTTCAACCGTCAGCCCGTTCTACAACTCGCTTAGGATTTTTATAACTCTTCATCGCAAGTCACGAGGAACAACGATATGAAAAAGAACATCCTGATTATGGGCGCTGGCGGAGTGGCGCATGTCGCCGCGCACAAGGCGGCGATGAACAACGAAGTGTTAGGCAATATCTGCATTGCCTCGCGCACCCTGGAAAAATGTAATGCCATTATCGAAAGCGTCCAGCGCAAAGGCCATGTCCAGAATCCGGCAAACAAGCTCTATGCGCGACAAATTGATGCACTCGATATTCCGGCCACCGTGCAATTGATTAAAGAGACTGGCTCTGAAATCGTGATCAATCTGGGCAATGCCTTCATCAATATGTCGGTGCTGGAAGCCTGTCTGGAAACCGGGGCGGTTTATATTGATACCGCGATTCATGAAGACCCGGATAAAGTCTGCGAAACCCCGCCGTGGTACGCCAATTATGAGTGGAAACGCAAAGATCGCTGCACCGAAAAAGGATTGACCGCTATTCTCGGCGCTGGATTCGATCCGGGCGTAGTCAATGCCTATTGCGCCCTGGCGGTAAAGCGCTATTTCGACAAGATTGACACGATTGATATTCTCGATGTCAATGTCGGCAGTCATGGCAAGTATTTCGCCACCAACTTTGATCCAGAGATTAATTTCCGTGAATTTATCAAGGTCTGGACCTGGATTGACCGCCAGTGGAAGGAATACCCGACTCATTCGGTGAAGCGCGTTTATAACTTCCCGGTCGTCGGCGATTGCCCGATTTATTTGAATGGGCATGACGAACTGCATTCACTGTCGAAGAACATTGACGCCAATAGCATTCGCTTCTGGATGGGATTTGGCGATCATTACATCAATGTCTTCACCGTACTCCGCACTCTCGGTCTGCTTTCGCATCTGCCGGTGACCTTGACCACAGGCCAGGAAGTTGTCCCGCTCAAAGTGATCAAGGCGCTATTGCCCGATCCGATGACGCTGGCGCCCAATTACACCGGCAATACCTGCATCGGCAATTTCGTTAAAGGCTGGAAAGACGGACAGCCCCGCGAAGTCTTCATTTATCAGGTTTCTGATCATAAAAAGTGCTTTGAAGAAGTGGAGTCGCAAGGCATTAGCTATACGGCGGGCGTTCCTCCGGTAGCTGCGGCCATGCTGGTGGCGCAAGGCATTTGGGATCCGAAAACAATGGTGAATGTCGAAGAACTCGACCCGGAGCCGTTCATTGCCATTCTGGATCGGATTGGCCTGCCGACCGAGTATAAGGAAATTGAACCAGGCAGCACCGAATCGTTTAATGGCGCAGTCCGTGATTTGGAAACAGAATTGGCGGAATCCACCGCAACCGTTACCGTATCCGCCGCCAATCCGATGATTGCGCTGGCTCCCAAGCCACAACCGCAGATCTAAACTCTTCCGTTAAAGGCTGTTTAAGCTCCGCCCGGCTTAACAGCCTTTTTGCTTTTGGCAACTTTCCACAGCGATCCAGCCCGGCTCTTCTTGCCCAAAGAGAAAACCATGTACCGCAATTACTATTCGCCCGCTGAGTGGGAAAAAATCATCGCGTTCTCCAAGACTAAAGAAACGCCATTCCTAATCGTGTTGCTGGACCGGATTCGGCAGAAATTTGAAGACTTTCGCGCTGGTTTTCCTGGTGCGAAAATCTATTACGCAGTCAAGGCCAATCCAGATATCGAAGTCCTGCGCCTGTTGCGCGATCTGGGTTCCTATTTCGATATTGCTTCCGTTTATGAACTCAACCGGGTTCTGGAAATTGGGGTATCTCCTGACCGGCTCAGTTTTGGCAACACCATCAAAAAAAGCCCGCCATGTCCGCGAAGCCTATGAAAAAGGCGTGCGGTTGTTCGCCAGCGACAGCGAAGCCGATATTCGCAATCTCGCCAAAGAAGCGCCCGGTTCGCGGGTGTTTTTTCGGATTCTGATGGATGCGATTACTTCTGATGCGGACTGGCCGCTGTCGCGCAAGTTTGGCTGTCAATCGCGGATGCTGACTGATCTGGTGCTATTGGCTGCCGATATGGGCCTTGACCCCTATGGCGTTTCCTTTCATGTCGGTTCGCAACAACGTGAAATATCGGCCTGGGATGCCGCCATTGCTCATGTCAGCGGCTTGTTTGATTGGCTGGCGGAAGAGCATATTCATCTGAAAGCCATGAATATGGGCGGTGGTTTCCCGGCGGATTATCTGGCTAAAACCAATCCGCTTGCCGTGTATGCGGATGAAATTAACCGCTACTTAAACTCGCATTTTGGCGATGCCATTCCCGCTATTTATCTGGAGCCAGGGCGCGGACTGGTGGGTGAAGCCGGTATTCTGGTCAGTGAAATCATTCTGATTTCCAAAAAGTCCAAGCCCGATTTGAAGCGTTGGATTTATACCGATGTGGGCATCTTCAACGGCCTGATGGAAACACTGGGTGAAGCGATTAAATACCCGGTCTATACCGAGAAAAGCGGCGAATGTGGCGATGTGATTCTGGCTGGGCCAACCTGTGACAGCATGGACATCATGTATGAGCATTTCAAATACCAGTTGCCACTGTCGCTGGAGATTGGCGACCGGCTTTACTGGCTTTCGACTGGCGCGTATACCGCCTCCTACAGCTCAGTCGAATTCAATGGCTTCCCGCCGCTGAAGACGCATTATCTATAAATTTACAGAGAAAAATTGACCATGAAAAAGTTATCCCTGCGGTTACGGATGATGTTGTTAGGCATTCTTCCTGCGTTGGTGTTAACGGCTGGATTAATCGCGTTGACCACAAGTCAGATTCATCACTTGGGTCAACAGGAAATTGCGACGATTCGGAAAGATATGCGAGTGACAAAGGAAGCCGAACTGAAAAGCCACGTCGATATGGCGATTTCAGCGATTCGCCATCTGTATGAAAACGCTACCGCTGACGACGCCACGGCGCAGGAACAGGCTAAAACCATTCTGCGGCAACTGACTTATGGCAGCGATAGCCACTCCTTCTTCGTTTACAGCAGCACTGGGGTTGTCTTGGCGCACCATCTGAAACCAGCGTTGGAAGGCAAGGATATGTCCGGTTTGAAAGATGCGAACGGGATTTTTTTGGTCCCGTGATTTAATTAGCCAAGCTAAGAAGGGGGGGAGTTTTGTCGAAGTATCTCATGGGACAATCCGGC
>JAAUTD010000213.1 GCA_012031845.1 Synechococcaceae cyanobacterium SM1_2_3 | reverse complement strand
CCGATGCGTTTTGCCCTGGGTGTCGGCGCCGGTGAAGGCGGGCGCGGGTTCGCCGATGCGCACGGCGGCGCTGGCGTTGCCGACGAAGCCGATGAACAAGGCGATGGCGAACAATGTGGTTAAGCGGAATTGCGGTTGCAGCATGGTTTCTCTCCTGGGGTTAAAGAGTGTTCAGGGCTTGGGCGACCCGATCTTCGGTCAGCAGTTGCGGAAGAACGACCGGCGTTTCGGTCGTCGGCGAGTACAACAGGTAAAGCGGTACGCCACTGCGGCCATAGCGTTCCAGTTGCCGGGTGATCGCGGGATCGTGCCGGGTCCAGTCGGCCACCAGATAGGCGACCGAGCGGGCGCTGAATAACTGGCGGGTATTGGCGGTGGACAGGGCTACCCGGTCGTTGACCTGGCAGGTGATGCACCAGGCGGCGGTGAAGTTGACGAACACCGGGCGTCCCGCCGCTCTGAGTTCGCGCACCTGGGCTTCCGACCAGGGTTGGTGATCGCGGTCAGCGTGTGGAGATGCAGCCACTTCTGGCGCGGAACGGATCGAACCAAGAACCAGCGCCAGGGCTACGATCAACCCAGTTCCCAGCAATCCCAGCCGCCAGCCTTGCCAGGACCATTGCCCGTACATCCAGGCGGCCCAGCGCCACCAGCACCAGACCGGCCAGAGCCGCGCCATACGCGCTGGCGTCCGTCTGCTGGCTTAGCACCCACAGCAGCCACGCGGTGGTGGCGTACAGCGGGAAGGCCAGGCTTTGCTGGAAGCGTTTCATCCACGGGCCAGGCTTGGGAATGAAGCGAAGTTGGGACGGCCACAGGCTGAGCAGCAGGACCGGGAGGGCGAAGCCAAGACCCAGGGCCACAAAGACCGCAAGGGCTTCTCCGGGCGGGCGGGTGATGGCGAAACCTAAAGCCGTTCCCATGAAGGGCGCGGTGCAGGGGCTGGCGACCACTACGGCCAGGACGCCGGTGGCGAAGGTGTGGATGAGTCCGTGACCCGCAGTCAGTCCTTGGCCTACCCCCATCAGCCCGCCGCCTACAGTAAAGACCCCGGACAGATTCAGTCCGACCAGCAGCATGAGATAAGCCAGCAGCGCGACCAGGATCGGGGACTGGAGCTGGAAGCCCCAGCCCAGTGCGGCGCCGCCCGCCCGCAGCAGCAGGAGGACGGCGGCCAGCAGCAGAAAGCTGGTCAGGATGCCCATGCTATAACTCAGACCGTGCGCCGCCCGCTGTCGGTGATCCGCCCCAGCTTCACGGACGAAGCCCAGAACCTTGATACCCAGCACCGGCAGTACGCAGGGCATGATGTTCAGAATCAATCCGCCCAAGAAGGCGAAGCCCAGCGCCGTCAGCAGGCTCAGCGTTGCCGATTCCGCAACCGGTGAACCGGGTATGAGTTGCACCGAGTAGCCGCGCCGCGCGCCAGAGCCGTTGGCCGTCGTTTCCACCACCAGCACCCCATCCAGCGCGACATGAGCGGCTGGCGGGACATCACCGACCGGGACCTGGAGAGTGAATCCGGTCGCGGTGCGCTGCCAGCGTTGCGCAGCGCTGGGGTCGACTGGCCCCCAATCGTGGGCGGCGAACCACACATCGGCGGGGACATCCGCCGTCGGTTCCGGCAGGTCAACAGTGATAGCCAAGGCATCGCCTTCCAACTGATAGCGGCCCGCAGCAGTGATCGCGGTGGGCCATTGCGCCCGGGCGGCGTTGAAAAGGCGCTGAGTTTCAGGATCAGCGGCAGCTTGGACGTTGGCGGGATGAAGTTCGAGGGTGAAGCGCCCGGTTTCGGGAACGCATTCGATGCGACACACCAGCCAGTCGGCGTCAGCAGTCACGGTTAGCGAGTTATTCGGCAATGAAGCGGCGGGAATTTGCACCGGAATCAGCAAGGTGACCGTCTCTTCATAGCCGTAGTTAATGAGCGGGCCAGCCGGGATGCGTTTTGGCGTCGGCCAGTGGATGTCACCGGCGATCCAGCCTTCGGGAAGGGTCCAGCGGATGACCGGGGCTGCGCCGGAAGCGCCCGGATTGCGCCAGTAAACATGCCAGTGCGGGATCAGATCGAAGCGCAGGCCCAGCCACAAGGTTTGGCCGGGAGTGGCTTGCGGGTGTTCGCTGAGCAGGGTGACGGTGGCGTGTGGAGTCGAGATTGTGGCCGCGCCATACACAGGCAGCGCGGCGGAAACCAATAGCCCGATCAGGCCAAAAACTAGCGAAAACAGCCGGGATTTCATGGGGTTGATCAATCTCCAGGTCAGGAGCCGTCCATCATTCCAGTGAGAATCCATCCCGCCCGGATTCAGACTGGCGGCGGGCGCGTGTTGAGCCAACGCCCGATTTTGACGCTGCGACCGGCCTGAGGTTTCCGATGAATGATAGAGTCAGCCAGACCTTCAATCAGGCAAGACTTTCGCTCGATCCGTTCGCCCTGACGCTTCGGCATGCTCAGCGGTCGAAGGGCATTCATCGCTAAAACGGGGTTCGACAGGCTCGCCCCGAACGGTTTATTGAACCTAAAGCGAAAGTCCTGATTATTCCCACGTTGTTGATGAGAGGATGTTCCCGTGGAAAACAACGAATCCATCATCTTTCGCAGCGGCCTGACCATGAGCGGCATTGTGTTGCTGGCGCTGCTCAGCATGATCAGCTCGATGTTCATCGCCGAATCCAGCAAGGGCGACGCCGCCGCCATCAATCTGGCCGGTTCGCTGCGAATGCAGTCCTATCGGATCGCTACCCGACTTCAGCAGCCTGACCGGGTTGACGCTCATCCAACGCAAGCCGTGGAGCAGGAGATTGACGAGTTCGAGCGGCGGCTGGATCAGCTTTGGCAAACCGGCGCTATCTCCCTGAAGGACAGCGATCCCCGCTATCAGGCGCTCAGGACAATTAGCCAGTCGTGGCTTGAGAGCTTGAAACCGACCCTGAAAATCGGCTGGGCGGGCCATGTTTTGGTGATTGATTCTTTAGTTTTGATTGATAACTTTGTCGCCAAAATCGATCTTTTCGTCAAGCTGCTGGAACAGGACACCGAGGCGAAAATGCGGCTGTTGCGGCTGGTGCAAGGCGTCGCGCTCTTTATGACCCTGGCCCTGATTTTTGTCGCCATGTATCAGTTGCATACGGGCGTGGTGGTTCCGCTGCACGATCTGGTGGAACTGGCGCACAAGGCGCGGCGCGGCGATCTGAGCGTGCGGGCCAGCCATGTCGGTAATGATGAACTGGGGGTGCTGGGCCACGCCTTTAATCTGATGGCGGTTGATTTGTCAGCGATGTACGCAGAACTGGAAGCGCGAGTTGAACAGCAGACCGTGGCGCTGCGGATCAGTAACCGTTCGCTGGAATTGCTCTATCACACCACCCGACGCCTGGGCGAAGCGATGCCCAGCGAAGCGACCTATCGGGCGCTGATCGAGGACATTGAAACGCTCACTGGCCTGGGATCGGTTACGCTGTGTTTGATGAACCCGGGGACTCGCCAGGCGGATCAGGCTTTCTCGACCCGACCCGGTGCGGCAGCCCTGCCATCTTTCTGTCATCGTCCGCACTGCGCCACCTGCTGGGGTGAAGGGGTTACTCATGCGCTTGATGCCTGCAAGGACGTGTTTTCGATTCCGATCGAGGATCAGGAACAGCAGTTTGGGGTGTTGCTGGTGCGTAATTCCGGGCTGGAAGCGGTCGCCGCCTGGCAATTGCCGTTGCTGGAGACGGTGGCGCGGCATATTGCCGTTGCGTTGCGGACCACTCAACAAGCTGAACACCGCTGGCGATTGGAACTGCTGGAAGAACGCAACGCCATCGCCCGCGAGCTGCATGATTCACTGGCGCAATCCCTGTCCTATCTGAAGATTCAAATCAGCCGCCTGCAAGCGTTGTTAAGCAGCGTGGAAACGGCTGCGGAAGCGCATGAGATCGTGACGGAACTGCGCGAGGGACTGAACAGCGCCTACCGGCAATTGCGGGAGCTGATCGCGACCTTCCGCCTGAAGATTGAGCATCCCCGGCTGGAAGACAGCCTCGCCGACATCGTGCGGGAATTCAGCCATCGCGGGCAGTTGCCTATTGATCTGGACTGCGCCAACTGGCAATGCGCGCTCAAACCCAACGAGCAAATTCACGTCATGCATATTGTCCGGGAAGCCCTGAACAATGCGGTCAAGCACGCTCGCGCCAATCACATCGCGATCCGGCTCGGTTCGGATCAAGGCGAGGCGGCCGTTGAGATTTGCGATGATGGCGTTGGATTGCCGATCCCCCTCGAAAGTGGAAACCACTTTGGCCTGAGCATCATGCGCGAACGCGCCAGCTATTTGGGCGGGACGTTGAACCTGCAATCCCCATCGTCCGGTGGCTTGCGGGTGCAACTGCGCTTTACGCCTGTAGCTCACCACCGGCTTTCAAGCGAGCGCGCAGAGGCGGGCCATGCTTGACGAAACCCAAACCATTCTGGTGATTGACGATCATCCGCTGATGCGCAAAGGCATCGTGCAACTGATTGCGATGACCGATTCGCTGCGGCTGATCGGCGAGGCGGGCAACGGCAGCAGGGGTTGGAACTGGCTTGCCAGTTGCGACCCGATTTGATTCTGCTTGATCTGAACATGCGCGGCCTGAGCGGGATGGAGACGCTGAAGGCGATCAAGGCGACTGATTTGGAGGCGAGGGTGATTATCCTCACCGTCTCTGATAGCGAAGAAGATGTCGTTGCGGCGCTGCGGGCGGGGGCGGACGGCTATCTGCTGAAGGATATGGAGCCGGAGGAGGTGTTGCACAGCCTCAGGATCGCCGCACAAGGCCGGATGGCGCTGGGTGAGCGGGTTGCAGAAATTCTGGCGGATGCCTTGCGCCATCAAAATCAGCCCCGACCGGCAGACAGCGTCCATCTGACGGAACGGGAGCAGGACATTCTGGCGCTGATCGCGCTCGGCCATAGCAACAAGCTGATCGGACGCGCACTGAAGATTACCGAGGGCACGGTGAAGGTTCACGTCAAACACCTGTTGCGTAAGCTCAATCTGGATTCACGGGTGGAGGCGGCCATTTGGGCGATCAGGAACGGTTTTCGCCGGTAGTGCAGCGGGGCAAACCGTCGGTTATTCGGAGATACCCCTACAGAGTTACTTTTACCCGCCGCGTTATGGCTCCGCTGGATCACTCCTGTTGCTTAATCATTATTAAATAATGAGTTGCTTAAAGATAACGGGCTATCTCCAAAGAGGTATAGCCCCGGTGATCAATGCTCTAATCCGCTGATATATCATCTTCTTCCTGCTCCAACACCCACAAAGTTATTAGTAGCATTGCACTCGCAGCATTTCCGCGAGGCTCGCTATGGCTACCACATTCAAACAAAAACAAATCTCAGTGTTGACCATGAACACCTTGGCCTTCGCGGTGAATTTCGCCGTGTGGGTCATGTTTTCGGTCATCGGCATCAAGATCAAAAGCGAACTGAATCTCAACGAAACCGAATTCGGCCTATTGGTGGCGACGCCGATTCTGACCGGCTCTCTGGTGCGTCTGCCGCTCGGCATTCTGACCGACCGCTATGGTGGACGGATCGTCTTCTTTATCCAGATGATTCTGGTGGCGATACCCACCTGGCTCCTGTCTTACGCAACCGAATACTGGCAATACCTGGTTCTGGGATTATTCGTTGGCCTGGCGGGCGGCTCCTTCGCCATTGGCATCGCCTACACCTCAACCTGGTTCAGCAAGGAACGGCAAGGCACAGCGATGGGCATTTTCGGCGCGGGCAACGCTGGATCATCACTGACCAAGTTCATCGCTCCGCTGATCATTGCCGCCACCGGCGCCTGGCAGATGGTGCCCAAAGTATTTGCCATTGCGATGGTGGTGATGGCGGTGCTGTTCTGGTTCTTTACCTATACCGACCCAATGCATGAGAAGGGCGTCCAGGAGAACCGGCCCCGACCCACGCTTGGTGAGCAGCTTGAGCCTTTGCTCGATGCCAGGGTCTGGCGGTTCGGACTGGCGTACTACTTTGTATTCGGCGGCTTCGTGGCGCTGGCGTTGTGGTTACCCAAGTACTACGTCGGCGAATACGGATTGCCGCTGGCGGCCGCCGCGTTTCTGACCATTTTCTTCGATCTGCCCTCTGGAGCGATCCGCGCCCTGGGCGGCTGGGCCTCGGACAAATGGGGCGGCAACACCGTGACCTGGTGGGTGCTGTGGATCAGCCTGATTTCCCTGTTTCTGCTCAGCTACCCGCCCACCACAATGGTAATTCACGGCATCAAGGGCGATGTCGCGGTCAACATCGAAATTGGCGTCGTGCTGTTCACGATCCTGGTATTCATCGTTGGCATGGCGCAGGGCTTCGGCAAGGCCAGCGTCTACCGCAGCCTGGCGGATCATTATCCAACCCGGATGGGCGTAGTCGGCGGCATCGTTGGCCTGATCGGCGGCCTGGGCGGCTTCACCATGCCGATCATGTTCGGCGTCGCCGCCGACGCCATCGGGGTGCGCAGCAGTTGTTTCATGCTGATGGTCGCGGTGGTGATCGCCACCATGATCTGGACCTGGGTGGCCGAGAAGAACGAACGCGAAGACATTCTGGAGCGGCACGCCGAGGTTCGCGCCGAGCTGGGCGAACGGGCACACCATCGTCGGCATCTGCTGATCGACTGGCGGCCGGATGACGAGACGTTCTGGGAGAAAACCGGGCGACGCATCGCCAATCGCAATCTGTGGTTGTCCATGCCCGCGTTGCTGCTGGCCTTCGCGGTCTGGATGGTATGGAGCGTGATCGTGGTGGAAC
>JAAUTD010000212.1 GCA_012031845.1 Synechococcaceae cyanobacterium SM1_2_3 | reverse complement strand
AGTGAGGGCCCAAAAATTGGGAACAACCCTCTATAAAGTGAAACACAAACTATGGGATCACTATTTGCGCAATGAGTTACGCCAACCTCAAGTTCCAGCCTATCGTCCGGCCTAAGCGAAAGTCCTGGTTATAAGCCAAGGCTCCAGCGAGATAGCGCTACCTAATGAAAGCAAGAGCACCGCGCAATAGAACCCTGACCGTCCATGAGGATGAGTGCGCTTTTCTTATGCACCAGACTATTTCGCTGGCAATGCCAATCGCTCCCAGCCAAATTGAAGGCCGGCTCATACATCAAGATCTTTTTTCATGCGTTGATTTTTTGCCGGATCAGTTCATTGATTTACTGATTGTTGATCCGCCATACAACATGACTAAGGCATTTGGGAACTACCGGTTTTCCAAAACCTCGTCCGGGGTGTATGAAGTGTGGCTTGACTCCTGGGTAACTAAAATCAGGAGATGCCTGAAGACAACGGCTTCAATTTATATTTGCTGTGACTGGCAATCATCCAAATCAGTGCAAACCGTGCTTGAACGGCATTTTATTGTGCGGAATCGAATCACCTGGGAGCGGGAAAAAGGTCGTGGGGCTGCGTCCAACTGGAAGAACTCTTCAGAAGACATCTGGTTCTGCACGGTATCTGATGATTATTTTTTTGATGTGGAAGCCGTCAAACTAAAACGAAAAGTGATTGCGCCTTATCGCCTTTCATCGGGGCAACCAAAAGACTGGCAAGAAACTACTAATGGAAACTACCGTTTAACCCATCCATCCAATCTCTGGACCGATATTTCAATTCCTTTCTGGTCCATGCCGGAAAACACCGACCATCCGACCCAAAAGCCGGAAAAATTAATCGCAAAGCTGATTCTTGCCAGCTCAAAGCCGGATGATTTTGTTTTGACCCATTCTTTGGGTCAGGAACGACCTGCGTGGTCGCAAAGAAGCTGAATAGAAAATTTTCTGGAATCGAACAGGAGCCTGAATACTGTCAGATGGCGGTGAAAAGACTCCATTGTGCTGAGTCGGACAACGCTATTCAAGGTTATCACGACGGTTGCTTTTGGGAGCGAAATAGCTTGGCTGAGCAAAAGTCAGCCAAAACCGGGAAGAATGAGCCAACCAGCAGCAATTCCCGATTAATGGCGTGACTTAGCACAAGCATCCTGTCAGTTTGCTGTTCGCGGTCAGGATGCCTGTTCTACAACTCGTTTAAAATCGCCATAGCAATTTCCAGCGATCATTTCATTTTCTTCATTCATCCCCTACCACCAACAAGGAGACTCTTTCATGCGATCAAGACTGCGCGGATTTACGATCCTGCTGACGGCGCTCATATTGGCGGCTTGCGCCAGTTCGCCGCCGCCGCCCGCGAGGATCAATCTCGCCACGGCTGCCTACGATGATGCGGTTTTCCCGGCCCCGCCAGAACTGCAACCGCAAATCGGCTTCTGGCGCAATGTCTACGCAGCATGGGGACGCGATCAGGTGGCCTTGCATGACACCCGCCATCTTGATCTGGTGTATGTCGTTCTGGCGCTGCCGGGTGAAGTCGGCGAAAGCCAGACCCCGGAACAGCGCGAATTCGTCAAGGGACAACTGGATGCGCTGAAAATCCGCTTGCAACAACTGGAATCCAGGGTCGCCGCCAACGAACCGCTATCTGCGGATGATCAGGCGCTGGCCGCCCGCATTCAGGCCAGCAGCGGCGGTCGCAACGCTCTTGTCGATGCCGGTAACCGGTTGCGCAGTCAGCGCGGAATGCGCGAACGCTTCAAGCGCGGTCTGGAAATCAGCGGCCGCTACGATGCGATATTTCGCGGCGTATTCCGTGAAGCCGGGTTGCCAGAAGATTTGGCCTATCTGCCGCATGTCGAATCGTCGTTCCAGAATCATGCCGCTTCCTCCGTCGGCGCAGTCGGCATGTGGCAATTCATGCCGGGCACGGCGCGGCAGTTCATGATGATGAATGCGGCAGTGGATGAGCGCCGCGATCCGGTGGCCTCGGCGCAGGGCGCGGCCCGCTATCTGGGCAACGCCTACCGTCGCCTGAACAGTTGGCCGCTGGCGGTGACCTCGTACAATCATGGCGTCGGCGGCATGGCCCGCGCTCAGAACGCCTTTGGCAACGATATAGCGGGCATCGTGCGCAACTATTCCGGGACCGCGTTCGGTTTCGCGTCGCGTAATTTCTATACCGAGTTTCTGGCGGCGCGGGAGATCGCGCGCAATCCGCAACGATTTTTCCCGGAAGGGGTGAACTACGAACCGCCGCTGAATCTTGATCGGGTGCGGTTGCGGCAGGCGGTCGCTCTCCCTACCTTGGCGAATTATTACGAAGTCAATCCCTATGAACTGGTCAGCCTGAACCGGGCATGGAACCCGGCAGCGCAAAATGGCCGGATCGCCCTGCCGACGGGAAGCATGGTCTGGCTGCCGCCGGGAACGGTGGAGCGACTGGTGCAACGCGGCGCGGCGGATCGCGCCCTGACGCTGGCGGATACGGTCTCTACCGGTCAGATTCGCCGTTAAATCAATCTGTGAACCCACACATGGGCAGGATGCCTATGAACACCCCGTTTTACTTCCTCCCCGGCATTGAGTTCGGGGTTTCACGAGAATGCTAATGCCTCAATCGGTCAAATATCTGCTTGACGAAAGCCGGATGCCCAAATCCTGGTACAACCTGGCCGCTGATCTCCCGACACCACCGCCGCCACCGCTGCACCCAGCCACACTGCAACCGCTCGGCCCGGACGATCTGGCTCCGCTGTTCCCGATGTCGCTGATCCAGCAGGAAGTCTCCATCGAGCGCGAGATCGAAATTCCCAAGCCAGTATTTGAGATTTACCGGCAGTGGCGACCGACGCCGCTGTATCGCGCCCGGCGGCTGGAACAGGCGCTCGGTACGCCAGCGCGGATTTACTACAAATACGAAGGCGTCAGCCCGGCGGGCAGTCACAAGCCGAATACCGCGATTGCCCAAGCGTTTTATAACAAGGAGGCCGGAATCAAGCGCATCGCGACCGAAACCGGCGCAGGACAATGGGGATCGTCGCTGGCCTTCGCCGGGGCGCTGTTCGATATTGATGTACAAGTCTTCATGGTGCGGGTTTCATACAACCAGAAACCGTACCGGCGGGCGCTGATGGAAACCTACGGAGCGCGCTGCATCGCGTCGCCGTCAAATGAAACTGCGTGTGGGCGGGCGATTCTGGCCCAGCGCCCCGATCATCCCGGCAGTCTGGGCATTGGCATTTCCGAAGCGGTGGAAGTCGCCGCCCAGCGCAATGACACCAACTATGCGCTCGGATCAGTGCTGAATCATGTGCTGCTGCACCAGACCGTGACCGGACTGGAAAGCATGACGCAACTGGAAATGGCCGACGATTACCCCGATGTGATCGTGGGCTGCACCGGCGGCGGCTCCAATTTTGCCGGGATCGCCTTCCCGTTTATTGGCGCCCAACTGCGCGGCGGGCCGAAGGCGCGGATCATCGCCATCGAACCGGCGGCCTGTCCTACGCTGACTCGCGGCCCTTATGCGTATGACTTTGGCGATGCCGCCCATCTCACCCCGCTGACCAAGATGCACACTTTGGGTTCGACCTTTACCCCGCCGGGGTTTCACGCGGGCGGCTTGCGCTATCACGGCATGGCCCCGCTGGTCAGTCATGTCAAGGAACTGGGTTTAATCGAAGCCCGCGCCTATCACCAACTGGCCTGTTTCGAGGCGGGCGTACTGTTTGCGCGAGTTGAGGGCATTCTGCCGGCCCCGGAAGCCAATCATGCGGTGCGCGGCGCGATTGACGAAGCCTTGCGCTGCAAGGAAGAAGGCGTCAGTCGGGCGATTCTGTTCAATCTCTGCGGTCACGGCCATTTCGATATGCAAGCCTATATGGATTATTTCGCGGGCAAGCTGACCGATCAGGATTACGACGAGGCGGAACTGGCGATGGCGCTGGCGGGATTGCCGTCAGTCGCAGCCGTTTAAGCGAGCGCGTGATGTTCAAGTCCCTGCCCGCGCCGTTTCCCGCTGATTTCCTGTGGGGCGCGGCCACGTCAGCCTATCAGATTGAGGGATCGCCGCTGGCCGATGGCGCTGGCCGAAGCGCCTGGCATGAGTTCACCCATACGCCGGGTCGGATTCACCGCAGTCAGACCGGTGATACGGCCTGCGACCATTACCGCCGCTACCGCGACGATGTGGCGCTGATGCGGGAGCTGGGACTGAACGCCTATCGCTTCAGCGTTTCGTGGAGCCGGGTATTGCCCGAAGGGCGGGGGCGGGTTAATCAGCGCGGGCTGGATTTCTATCAGCAGTGGGTGGATGCGCTGCTGGAGCAGGGCATTCAGCCGATGCTGACCTTGTGTCATGGCGATTGGCCGGCGGCGCTGGATCGCTTGGGCGGTTGGCTGAATCCCGATAGCGCCCACTGGTTCGCCGACTATGCGCAAGTGCTGTTCCGGGCGCTGGATGACCGGGTAAAGCTATGGGTGACGCTGAATGATCCGGGTGCAATCGTGGACGGCGGCTATGTGCAGGGCGTCCTCCCGCCCGGTTTGCGCAATCTCTACGCCGCGCCGACTGCCGCCCATCATCTATTGCGGGCGCACGCCGCGACGGTGCAAACCTATCGGGCCGAAGGTCGCCATCAGATCGGGCTGGCGGTCAACCTGGAGCCGAAATATCCGGCGACGGAAACGGTTGCGGATTTGAACGCCACCATGCGGGCCGACGCCTACGGCAACCGCTACTTTCTTGATCCGGTGGTGCTAGGCAACTATCCGCCGGAGCTGGCCGAGATTTTCGGCGCGGCCTGGCCGAGGTTTACCGATGCCGATTTGGAGTTGATTCATCAGCCGATTGATTTTATCGGCGTCAATTATTACCGCCGCCAAGTGGTGCGACATGACGCCTCGATTTGGCCGCTGGCCGTCGCTGGCGTCCGCCAGGAGCAACAAACGCACACTGCTCTGGATTGGGAAGTGTATCCGCAAGGGCTGACCGACATTCTGCAATGGGTCGCCAGCCGCTACGGCTCAGTGCCGCTGTATATCACCGAAAACGGCGCGGCTTTCTACGATCCGCCCCAAGCCGACGATGATGTTGAGGATCCCTTACGGCGGCGCTATCTGCGCGATCATCTGCAAGCGGCGCAAGCGGCAATAGCGAATGGCGTCAATCTGCGCGGCTATTTCGCCTGGTCGCTGCTCGACGGTTTTGAGTGGATTTCCGGTTATGCGCAACGCTTCGGCCTGATTCATGTGGATTACGCCACCCAGCGCCGAACCTTGAAAACCAGCGCCCGTTTTTATGCCGAATTCATTCGCAAGCACGGCGCGGCGCGGATTGCCCATCCCGCTGACGACGGGCAAAGCGACCATCAGGATTACGATTTTTCATAATTGATAATCAGGCGTTTCAAAATTAGCAACCCAAGGTTTGGTTTTGTTCGTTGCTGCCGGGTTAATTTCAGAATGCCGACAACCCAGGGTATTCATTCACAGCCTGTCTTTATCCTGTAAAATCAGCCTATTATATCAAAATATTCTATTTTTGCTATTGTCGGAAATGGCATTAATCCGCGGCTTCACATCATGAAATAGCAGTTTTTCATATCTTGGATCGTATTTTGCTTATAGCTTTTCCCATAACAGATCATTCGCCGGGAAGCCGATTACAAGCCCAGCGGTGTGTGTCAAAATACTGGTAAATTTGAGGTTGCGAGGCGCCATCAATGAAACGAGCGATCAACAATAAAGAGACATGTGTGATCGGAGAAGAACATGGCTAAAGACATCAGCGAGATTTTCAGCCAGACCGTTGATAAATTTCGTGCTGCGCGGGCGCAAAACCAGCCCATCCCAACAGATGGATTAAGTCCGCTGGAGCGGGATTTCGAGACGGTCAAGGATCAGATACGGAAATTAAAGCCACAGATTGAAGCGCATCCCAAAGTCAATTATTTCTGGATGTTCAAGGACAAAATCGTAATTGACTTTCATACCGCTCCCAACTGCCCAACTGCTCAAATCATCATCCGGCTGTTTCATCCTGGCAACGACCGCTTCAAAAAAGGCATTTTTGGCTATTTGCCGGATGGCTATGAAATGTCGCTGGCCTCGGTAGATGATGCAGTGGAATTCTTCGCCACTCAATGCGGCAAGCGCCTGGCCTGAGCAGGCCGGAAAAGCCGGACCTGGCGCGGGCGTAATGCCCGCGCCGGGTCTCAGTGCAGCAGAAACCTGTAGCAGGCAACAGCCTTACGCCAGACGCGGGCGGGTTAAGGGCAACGCCAGCGCCGCCGCAATCCCAAAGGTCAGCGCCACCCCCAGCAGTCCCGCCAGTCCGGTGGACAACATCCCGGAATCAACGCCAGCCACCTGATAGTCCGCCAGGGGCGTCACGAATAATGGCGCGGCTTCATGCAGAACCTGGAACTGCGCCAGCACCGCTTCCAGACCATCGGGAAACGATGACGCCAACGGACTCAGGCAGAGCGCGATCAATAGCGCCGCCAAGGTCGGCGCGGCAAAGCGATGAGCCGCCGGACTGGCGCTAACCGTAACCGGGCGATCCAGCAGCGCCAGCGCCGCAACCGTAATCAGCGCCTCGCCGACCCCAATCAGGGCATGGACGCTCAGCATCGCCGGGACCACCTTCGCCAGCGGCAACACCCCATCCAGCGCCAGTTCGACCGAGCAGACCAAGGCGCCAGCATCACCGACGCCCACGGCCGTCCAGCCCCGTTGCGATCCAGACTCGCGCTCCACCAGCGGGCAGCTTT
>JAAUTD010000211.1 GCA_012031845.1 Synechococcaceae cyanobacterium SM1_2_3 | reverse complement strand
ATGATTCGCGCCCGCAGGAACCGTGGCGATTTGGCGCTAAAGCACAGGCCGCAATTCGGGGCGTAATTCGCACCCGTTACCGGCTATTGCCGACGCTTTATCAAGGCTTTTTTAATCATTGGCGCACCGGCGATCCGATCATTCGCCCGTTGCTGTATCACTACGCTGGACCGGAATATCTGGATTTGGATGATCAGTATCTTCTGGGTGATTCATTGCTGGTTGCGCCGATTCTGCACGGCGAAGGTCAGGGGCCAGAGATGGTTCGCCACGGCGTAAAAATGCAGCAGCGGGCGGTGCAATTGCCGCCGGGATTCTGGTTCGATCTGAATCACGGCGCATGGATTAAAGGCGGTCAGCTTATATCCTATGCCGCCGCTTTGGACGAGTTGCCGCTATTTGTCCGCGACGGGGCGATCCTGCCCTGTTACGCCGGGCCGCTGCATAACAGTATCATGGATCTAAGCGTGATTGAGTTGCATCTGTTTTGCCGGGCGCAATCCGCGCAACTGGATTATGTAGTGGATGATCAGGAAACCCGGCGTTATGAATCCGGCGCTTATAGCATTGCGCAGATTACAGCGGAAATGATTGGCGAGCGGTTGCAAATAGATATTATGGAATCGGGCGATTATCCCCGCGATACACTGAAATTTACTCCGGTGATTTATGGTCGCCCGGAAATTCGAGAAGTGGAATTAACGGTCAATGGCAGATTCTTGACTCGACCATTACAGATTGATCATCGCGAGTGGCTTTGTCGCCAATGGCCGGTGCAGGTTTGATCTCGTTGTTGATGGTTTACCGGCCATCTTTTACCGCGATGTGAAATAAATATCACCGTACCAGGCCGTTGCGCTTTGGCCGCTGTTATCGGTGTCGGTCATCAGCGCCACTCCATCAATCTCGCTAATCTCCTCGCCGAACAATTGCCGGAAATCAGCGCGGATATTGCGCTTTTCATTGATCCAGCGGCCAGCATCTTTTGTCGCGGAGCGTAATGCAATAATTCGGGCGTTGCTGGTATAAGCGTTATTCCAGGTTGCGCCCACCGGCTGATTGCTGGACCAGACATAAACCAGCGAGCGGGTTTTCCAGAACGCCGCGCCGCCGGATACCACGACATAAACCCGTGCTGGATAATCATCGCCTGCTTTACTGCGTTCATCCACGCCGTCCAGCACTTTATCTACGCGCCATGACCAGTTGAGCCACGGAGTCTGGCTCAAATTGACTTCAATTTCCCGATATAGTCCTGATGCGGATTTATCACTTTCGGCAAACAGCGCCCGCCGCCCGCTTTTATCATCAAAGCGATAGCGGGTTTCTCCCTGAAAGGATTTGGTCTGCCAGTCCTGCAAATCACCGGCAGCAAATCGGCCAATGTCCAGCCGCTCGTCTGCCGCAATGACCGAGGTTGAAAGGGCGAACGCCGCCGCGATCAGGATGGTTTTAAGTTGCATATTTTCTCCTTAAACAGTTATATCGTTTTTTCAATAGCGTAATATAAACTCGATGCTCATGCTACTACACCTTATTCCAAGGCTTCTATGAGATGACCATAGCCGATGACGCCTGAAGAGTTTATCGCCACTTGGCGGGAAAGTACGCTGAAAGAACGCAGCGGCGCACATTCGCACTTCAATCAACTCTGTGATCTGTTGGGCATCACTCAACCGTCTATGGCTGATCCGCATGGCGAATGGTTCACTTTCGAGAAGGGCGCAAAGAAAACCGGCGGCGGCGATGGCTGGGCCGATGTGTGGAAAAAGGATTGCTTTGCCTGGGAATACAAGGGCAAGCATAAAGACCTGAATACCGCTCTTCGCCAGTTGCAGCAATACGCGCTGGCGCTGGATAACCCGCCGCTGCTGATCGTTTCCGACATGGAGACAATTGAGATTCACACCCATTTTACCAATACCGTCCACCAAGTTTACCGGCTGACGCTGGATGATCTGGCGATGCCGGAACAGCGCCAACGGCTGAAATGGGCGTTCACCGAACCGGAGCGGCTGAAACCGACCGTTACCCGCCAGAAAGTCACCGAAGACGCGGCCACGATTCTGGGCAGTTTGGCGCAACGTCTGCGGCAACGTGGGCAGCCGCCGCAACAGGTGGCCCACTTTATTACCCGGCTGCTGTTCTGCCTGTTCGCCGAAGATATTGGTCTGTTGCCGCAACGGCTGTTCAGTGATTTGCTGGCGACCGCTCGCCCGGTTCCGTCCGAGTTTCCTGATTTAGCCAGCGATTTATTCCGCGCCATGCACCAGGGCGGGCGGTTTGGATTACAGCGAATCGCCTGGTTTAACGGCGGATTATTCGATGACGCGGCCTGTTTGCCATTGGATAAAACTGATCTGGATACTTTGCATTCAGCCGCCGTCCTGGATTGGTCAGCGATTGATCCGGCGATTTTTGGGACGCTCTTTGAACGGGGTTTGGACCCGGATAAACGCTCGCAGTTGGGCGCGCATTACACCGACCTTGATTCCATCGAGCGACTCATTGCGCCAGCGATTCGCGAACCATTGCTGGCGGAATGGGCCACGGTGAAAGCGGAAATGACCCGACTATTGGCGGCGAAGAAGCCAAAACGCGCTCAAGCCGAGCAGGCGCTGAATAGCTTTTTACAACAGCTTCACGCTTTTCGCGTCCTCGATCCAGCCTGTGGTTCCGGTAATTTTCTTTACGTCGCTTTGCGCACACTGAAAGACATTGAACATTTAGTGATGCTGGAAGCGGAGGCGCTGGGTTTGCAACGTGGTTTTCCGTCCGTTGGCCCGGATGCTGTGGCAGGCATCGAGATGAATGATTACGCGGCGGAATTGGCTCGGCTGACGGTATGGATTGGCGAGATTCAATGGATGTTGACTCACGGCTATAGCCTGAATGAACAACCGATTCTGAAACCATTGAATCATATTGAATGCCGGGATGCGCTGCTGAATACGGATGGCGCGGAAACTCATTGGCCTGCGACAACCGTGATCGTCGGCAATCCACCATTTCTGGGTGGGTCAAAACTACTCCGCGAGTTGGGTGATGATTATACCGACCGGATGCGCCAGACTTATGCGGGACGGGTTCCGGGCGGCGCGGATTTGGTTTGTTACTGGTTTGAGAAGGCGCGGGCGCATATTGAGGCAGGACAAGCGCAACGAGCCGGATTGGTAGCGACTAATTCCATTCGCGGCGGCGCGAATCGCAAGGTGCTGGAACGCATCCGCGAAAGCAGCGTGATTTTCAATGCCTGGTCAGACGAACCGTGGATCAACGAAGGCGCGGCGGTGCGGGTGTCGCTGGTCTGCTTTGGCGCCGCGCTCCCCTTGCCCGCGTGCGGGAGAGGGGTTGGGGGAGAGGGCGCGATGCTGAACGGTCAACCGGTGGCGGCGATTCATGCCGATTTGACGAGTCCAAGTAGCAATATTGGTGCTTTGGATTTAACCCAAGCCAAGCCTTTACCGGAAAATGCGGGCGTCTCTTTCATTGGCACCCAAAAAAATGGCCCTTTTGATATTCCCGGCGAACTGGCGCGGCAATGGTTACTGTTTCCAAATCCGCACGGTCGTTCCAATAGCGATGTATTACGTCCTTGGGCAAATGGGATGGATTTGACTCGCCGTTATTCAGACACATGGATCATTGATTTCGGTATAGATATGCCTGAAGACAAGGCCGCTTTATATGAAGCGCCGTTTGAATATGTTTTAAGGCACGTTAAGCCAATGCGGGAAAATCTTCGACGTGATGGACATCGGAAATACTGGTGGCGTTATGGAGAAACTCGGCCTGGATTACGTCGTGCTGTTGCCCAACTTGATCGTTTTATCGCAACGTCAATGGTCTCCAAACATCGGTTTTTCGTTTGGTTGCCAAAAATCCAGATACCTGAAAACTTGGTAGTGGTCATCGCCCGTTCCGACGACGCCACTTTCGGCATTCTGCATTCTCGCTTTCATAAGTTGTGGTCGTTGCGAACTTGTACTTGGCTCGGCAAGGGTAACGATCCCCGCTACACGCCCACCACCTGTTTCGAGACCTTCCCGTTCCCCGCCGGTTTGCAGCCGAACCAAAGCGCCCTCTCCCCCCACACCTCTACCGCAAGCGGGCGAGGGGCTTCACATTGCCGAAGCCGCCCGTGCGCTGAACGAACTGCGCGACAACTGGCTTAATCCGCCGCAATGGATCGAGCGGGTTCCCGAAATCTCCCCTCTCCCGCAAGCGGGAGAGGGGTCGGGGAGAGGGCTTATCCTGACCGCATCATCCCCAAGCCGGAACACGCTGCCGAGTTGAAAAAGCGCACCCTGACGAATCTTTACAATCAGCGTCCGGCGTGGCTGGTTCATGCCCATCGCACCCTGGATGAAGCCGTCGCCGCCGCCTATGGCTGGCCTGCTGACTTGCGCGATGACGAAATCCTGCGCCGGTTGCTGGCGCTGAATCGGGAACGCGCCGGGAATTAAATGGCATGATTGAAACTCATCAGAACAAGCCTTTGAACCATTAAACCGGCTGGAAGCCGGTTCTACCTTGACCGCAACCCGGAGCCGCCTTTTCCATGAATGTCCGCAAATTGTTGTTGATTCTCGCGCTCGCCGTCCTGATCAGCGTTTTCTTCGTCTTCGATCTGGGCCGCTTCTTCAGCCTGGACGCCATTAAAAGCCAGCAGGCGGTTATCGAAGCCTATCGCAGCGCCCAACCGGCGCTGACCGCTGGCGTTTTCTTTCTGGTTTACGTCGCCGTCACCGGCCTGTCGCTGCCGGGTGCCGCCATCATGACCCTGGCGGGCGGCGCGGTGTTCGGGCTGTGGTGGGGTACGCTGCTGGTCTCCTTCGCCTCGACCCTCGGCGCGACCCTGGCTTTTCTGGTCTCGCGCTTCATGCTGCGCGACTGGGTGCAGAGCAAGTTCGGCGACAAGCTCAAAGCCATCAACGCCGGGATCGAGCGGGAAGGCGGTTTTTATCTGTTCACCCTGCGGCTGATTCCGATTTTTCCGTTCTTCGTCATCAATCTGGTCATGGGCCTGACTCCGATCCGCACTTGGACCTTTTACTGGGTCAGTCAGATCGGCATGTTGGCCGGCACCGTGGTTTATGTGAACGCCGGCACCCAACTGGCGCAAATTGACTCCCTCAAGGGGATTGTGTCGCCCGAACTGCTGGCTTCCTTCGCGCTGCTGGGGATTTTCCCGCTGATCGCCAACAAGATCGTCACTGTGCTGAAACGGCGGCGGGTGTATGCCAAATGGCGCAACCGGCCCGTTTTGATCGCAATCTGGTGGTGATCGGCGCCGGTTCCGCCGGATTGGTGACGGCCTACATCGCGGCGGCGGTCAAGGCCAAAGTCACCCTGATCGAAAAGCACCAGATGGGCGGCGACTGCCTGAACACCGGCTGCGTCCCCTCCAAGGCGCTGATCCGTTCCGCCAAACTGCTCTCGCACATCCGCCGATCCGCCGAATTTGGCATCCGCAAGGCGGACGCTGAATTTGACTTTGCCGCAGTGATGGAGCGCGTCCAGCGGGTGATCAAGGAAGTCGCGCCACATGATTCGGTGGAGCGTTACACCGGTCTGGGCGTGGATGTGGTGCAGGGAACCGCCAAAATTGTTTCGCCCTGGGCGGTAGAAGTGACCGACGCGGAAGGCGTGCGCACCTTGACCACGCGCAGCATCGTCATTGCCGCTGGCGGTCGCCCGTTCATCCCGCCGATTCCGGGACTGGCTGATCTGGACTATCTCACCTCGGATAACGTCTGGAATTTGCGCGAATTGCCCAAGCGGCTGCTGGTGCTGGGCGGCGGGCCAATAGGTTCGGAACTGACTCAGACTTTCGCCCGCCTCGGCAGTCAGGTCACGCAGGTGCAAAGGGCCTCGCGCATCCTGATCCGCGAAGACCCGGAAGTGTCCGATCTGGTCATGCAGCGGTTCCGCGCTGAGGGCATCAATGTACTCGTCAACCATAAAGCCAAGCAGTTCGTGATGGACAGCGGCGAGCACATCCTGATCGCCGAACATGAGGGTCAGGACGTGCGCATTCCCTTTGACGCGGTGCTGGTGGCGGTCGGACGGGTGGCGAACACCCAGGGCTACGGGTTGGAAGAACTCGGCATTGCCGCGCCCCGCACCGTGGAAACCAACGAGTATCTGCAAACCAACTACCCGAACATTTACGCCGCTGGCGATGTGGCCGGGCCATTCCAGTTCACCCATGTCGCCGCCCATCAGGCGTGGTTCGCGGCGGTCAACGCCCTGTTCAGCCCGTACAAGACCTTCAAGGCCGATTATTCAGTCATCCCCTGGTCCACCTTTGTCGATCCCGAAGTGGCGCGGGTGGGCCTGAACGAGCAGGAGGCGAAGGAAAAAGGCATTGCTTGCGAAGTATCCGTCTACGGTCTCGACGATCTGGATCGGGCCATTGCTGACGGCGAAGCGCACGGCTTTATCAAGGTGCTGACGGTTCCGGGCAAGGATCTCATTCTCGGTGTGACCATCGTTGGCGAACATGCGGGCGACCTGCTGGCGGAATACGTCCTGGCGATGCGCCACGGCATCGGCCTGAACAAAATCCTCGGCACGATTCACATCTACCCGACCCTGGCCGAAGCCAACAAATATGTCGCGGGCGTCTGGAAAAAAGCCCATGCGCCCGAAAAGCTGCTGGCCTGGGTGGAGCGGTTTCATCGCTGGCGGCGCGGGTAAGAGGCTGTACAAAACTAACTAACTGATTGATAAGGAATGTAGGGCGGGTTTGAACCCGCCAAGGCCGGTTGAAACCGGCCCCACAACTTGACTAATCAACGACTTAGTTTTTAGACAGCCTCTTAGTGCG
>JAAUTD010000017.1 GCA_012031845.1 Synechococcaceae cyanobacterium SM1_2_3 | reverse complement strand
GCGCTGGCGGAATTGCCCTTGACGGCATTTCTGGCCGAGCCAGTGATCCCGTATCGAGGACGACGAGATCACCCGGCTGATCGTGGATCGCCACGATCCAGCGGCGTTCGCGCCGATTGCCGCGCTCACGGTTGGCGAGTTCCGCGAATGGCTGCTGCGCGAGGAAACCAATACCGCGACGTTGCAACAGGCCGCGCCGGGCATTACCCCGGAAATGGCGGCGGCGGTATCGAAGCTGATGCGCAATCAGGATTTGATTCTGGCGGCGCGTAAATGCCAGGTGGTGACCCGCTTTCGCAACACCATTGGCCTGCCGGGCCGCCTGTCGGTGCGGTTGCAGCCGAATCATCCCACCGACGACCCCAAAGGCGTGGCGGCGTCGGTGCTGGATGGTCTGTTGTACGGGGCGGGCGATGCGGTGATCGGCATCAACCCGGCCAGCGACAGTCCGCGAGCCGTGGCGACCTTGTTGACGATGCTGGACGATTTGCGCCAGCGTTTCGAGATTCCCACTCAGTCCTGCGTGCTGGCGCACGTCACCACTCAGATTCAGGCGATTGAACAAGGTGCGCCGGTGGATTTGGTATTTCAGTCTATTGCTGGCACGGAAGCGGCCAATCGCAGCTTCGGAATTGATCTGGCGCTGCTGGCCGAGGCGCGGGCGGCGGCATTGACCCTGCAACGCGGCACGGTTGGCGACAACGTGATGTATTTCGAGACCGGCCAGGGTTCGGCGTTGTCGGCCAATGCTCATCACGGCGTTGATCAGCAGACCTGCGAAGCGCGAGCCTATGCCGTCGCCCGCCATTTTCAACCATTGCTAACCAATACCGTGGTCGGTTTCATTGGCCCGGAATATCTGTACGACGGCAAGCAAATCATCCGCGCCGGGCTGGAAGATCATTTCTGCGGCAAGCTGCTGGGTGTGCCGATGGGTTGCGATATTTGCTACACCAATCACGCCGAAGCGGATCAGGACGACATGGATACGCTGCTGACCCTGCTCGGCGTGGCCGGAGTGAATTTCATCATGGGCGTGCCCGGCGCCGACGACATCATGCTGAATTACCAGAGCACCTCGTTCCACGATGCGCTGTATCTGCGGCGAGTGTTGAATCTGCCGCGAGCGCCGGAATTTGAGGACTGGTTGCGGCGGATGCAGTTGATTGACGGACAGGGACGATTGCAGCAGCCCGCGCCAAGTGTGCCGTTGCTGACATCGGCGCAAAATTTGATGGAGGCGACATGAGCAAACTGGTCGAGGCCAATCCTTGGCAGGCGTTGCGCCGCTTTACTCCGGCGCGGATCGCGCTGGGCCGGGCCGGAGCCAGTTTGCCGACGGAGGAAGTCTTGCAATTCGGGCTGGCTCACGCCCAGGCCCGTGATGCGGTATGGCAACCGTTCGCCGCCGAATCGGTCGCGGCAACGCTGGAAGCTGCCGGTATGCCGACGCTTTTCGTCCACAGCGCCGCGCCGGATCGGGCAAGTTATCTGCGCCGTCCTGATTGGGGTCGGCAGCTTGATTCGGAGAGTCGGGCGCGACTGGCGGCGTTGCGCACTGACCCATTGCCGGATTTGGCGTTTGTGGTGGCCGACGGCTTGTCCGCGCCTGCGGTTCATCGCCATGCCGTCCCGTTGTTGGAGCGAGTGTATTCGCCATTGCGGGAGGAAGGTTGGCGAATCGCGCCAGTCGTCATCGCGCAACAAAGTCGGGTGGCGTTGGGCGACGAAGCAGGCGAATTGCTGGGCGCATCGCTGGTGGCGGTGTTGATTGGCGAGCGCCCCGGCCTGAGTTCGCCGGATAGTTTGGGCGTTTACCTGACTTACGCGCCGCACATTGGCTGCACCGACGCCGAACGCAATTGCCTGTCCAACATCCGCCCGGAAGGGTTGGGCTACGACGAAGCCGCTCGCAAATTGCGCTATCTGTTGGCGGCGGCGCGGCAGTTGCGACTGACCGGCGTTAGCCTCAAGGACGATAGCGATGAGGCACAGGCTATTGCAACGCCAGAAACTCCGCCAATAACGCCTGCAAATCCGCATGAAAGTGCCGCGCCATTGCCGGGGTTAGCCGATGTTGCGCGTTGAGCAGCGCCCCGTAATACAAGCCGGTCAGCAGCGGGCGGTAGCGCGTCGCGTCAGGTTCAGCCAGTGCGCCAAGCTGTTGCACCAGCGGATGCGCCGCGTTCAAAAACAGCGTCAGCGGTTGCTGCCCTAGCCGATCCCGCACTTCGCCCGCCAGTTCCGCCAGCCCATCCAATAGAAACGGCTTTTCCAGCGCCCGTTCCATCTCATCAAAAGCCGTCACCCGCTGACCGGCGATCAGCACCGCGCTCAAGGTGGCGGGCTGAAACTGGCGCACATGGGTTTTTACCCGAACGTCCATGTCGCCCAGCGCCCGATCTACAGCTTGAATCAAGCGGATATAAGCGATTTCCCGTTCCGGTTCCAACTGTCCATACAGCGCCGGATCGTCCAACCGATCCAGTGGCTTGAGTTCCACGGTTTCAGAATTTTGTTGGGCATAGCGGCGCAACAAAGTTTCATCAAACGGGCGGCCCGCGTTGATCGCCAGCAAGCTTTGCGCCTGACACAGCGCATTGAATTGATTGGCGTCGGCTTCATGAATGTAGAAATACAGTGGCCGTTTCCCTTCAGCCGTAATCGGCTGGCGGGCGAAATAGTCGGGCAGGGTCAGTTGACCCTGATTCGTCGCAAACGGCAGCGTGTCCAATACCGCCGCGCCAAATTCGGGATGCTGCGCCGCCATGCCCTTAATCGCGTCGTGATGCCAGTCGCACAGTTGCAGAAAGCGCGGGGAATCATCGCGGGCGAGATTCAGCAGAGCATTGATAATGAGTTCACCCAAGGCTTCGCGCAGCGCGTGATACGCCGCGTCCCGCACCAGATTGTCGCGGGCGGCGGTCGGTTGCAAAGCCGGGCAATCCACTACGCCCCGGATGAACCCCGCCCATTCCGGCAACAATTCATGATCGTTCAGGCGAATGCACATCCGCGCCTGAAAAATATCCAGCGTTCCGCCGGTTTGTGCGCCGGGCGCGTGAGCGGGCCGCGATGAACAAACCGCCTAGTGTCCGTGGTTCGGGCAAATCCACCGGGATGACCAGCAGCGGCGCATCGGCGTAACGCTGACCAAGAAAAGCGTTAAGCAACGGTTCCCGTTGCAATGAATCGCGCCAATCCGGCTGATGCCAGGGCGCGTTGACCGCATTGATCGGATCGAAACCGTTGAGCAGAATCGGAAACGGCAGAAAATCGGCGTAACGGCGCACGGTTTGCCGAATGGCGCGGCTGTCGAGAAAAGCGGTCTGATGAGCCGCCAGCGTGACCGTGACCTGGGTGCCTGGCGGCTGCGCGTCTGCGGGGAAGGCGTCCAGTTCATACTCTTCGCCGCCGTGATTGACCCATCGCCACGCCTGCGCCGCGCCGGATTTGCGGGTGTGGACTTCGATCCGCTCCGCCACGGTAAAGGCCGACAACAGACCGATCCCGAATTGGCCGATGGTGGCGACGGCGATTTCGCGGCTGGCCAGTTCACGGGTGCGGCTGCCGGTGCCGGTGCTGCCGATCACGCTGAGGAAATTTTCAATATCCTGCCGATCCATGCCGACGCCGTTATCGCTGAACATTAGCGCCCGGCGTGATTCGTCAACCTCAATCCTAATCTCGCCGGGCGGTTCCGGGCGCTGCACCTGGCGTAATTGAATACTGTCGTGGGCGTTTTGCAGCAGTTCGCGGATGAACACATCGGGTTCCGGGTACAGGCTGTTCGCCAGTAATCGGACCAGACCTTGAAAGCTGGCGCGCATTTTGGGCATGGGGCGGAAGGCTCGCGGTTTGGAGTAAGCTACGGTTTCTATTCTGACAGTTCGCTGTCCGCCGATTCCACGCCTCGTTTTCCCGAAAGTTGTCCGCCCATGTCCACTACTCCCGTTTCCCCCGCCGCTTTGGCCCCGTTGCGCCTGCGCAAGGATGAAGACCGCCGCCTTCGAGCCGGTCATCTCTGGGTTTACAGCAATGAAATTGATGTCGCCGCGACGCCCTTGCGCGATTTTCAGCCCGGTCAGCCGGTGGCGATTCAATCCAGCAATGGCAAATGGATCGGCGCCGGCTACATCAATCCGAATGTATTGCTGTGCGCCCGGCTGGTCAGCCGCGATCCCGATCATCCGCTGAATTTTTCGCTGCTGACGCATCGGCTGAACGTGGCCTTGAGTTTGCGCCAGCGGGTGTATGAAAAGCCGTTTTACCGGCTGGTTTATGGCGAAGGCGACGGGTTGCCCGGCCTGATCGTGGATCGCTATGGCGATGTGTGCGTGGCGCAGATCAGCACGGCGGGCATGGATCGGCTTAAGGATGACATTCTCGCCGCGCTGCAAAAGTGCTGAAACCGGCGGCGGTGTTGTGGCGCAACGAGGCGCGATGCGCGAATTAGAAGGATTGGAACGCTATGTGGCTGATGCTGCTGGCACGGTTCCCGAAACCGTGGAGATCGAGGAAGACGGCTTGCGTTTTCAGGTATCACCGCGCACCGGGCAGAAAACCGGCTGGTTTTACGATCAGCGCGATAATCGCGCCCGGCTGGATCGCTATGTGCGGGATCGGCGGGTGCTGGATGTATTCAGCTATGTCGGAGCCTGGGGCGTTCGAGCGGCGGCGCGGGGCGCTCGCGAGGCGCTGTGCGTGGATTCTTCCGCCGTGGCGTTGCAACAGGCGGCGATCAATGCGGAATTGAACGGCGTAGGCGACCGGGTGCAGACCCGCCAGGGTGACGCCTTTGAGGTGCTGAAAGCTCTGCGAGAGGCGCATGAACGCTTCGATGTGGTGATTGTGGACCCGCCCGCTTTCATCAAGCGGCGCAAGGATTTCAAGGAGGGAGCGCTGGCCTACCGGCGGATCACTGAGATGGCGATGCAGGTGTTGGAGCGCGATGGGCTATTGGTCGCCTGTTCCTGTTCGCAACTACTGCCCCGCGAGACGCTGGTGCAGACTTTATTGCAGGGATCGCGGCATCTGGAGCGCAATCTGGTGATGTTGGAACAGGGTCGGCAGGGGCCGGATCATCCGGTGCATCCGGCGATTCCCGAAACCGATTATCTGAAAACGATTTGTGCGCGGGTGTTGCCGGTTTGATGCGGGTGTGCGGTAAAAAGGTGACGGCGGGTGCGCCAAATTCGCGGCAACCACGCCGTCATCAAGACCTGCATGCACCCCACTAAGCGGGGCCAAGTATCTTGCCGGTCAAGTGAATGCGGCCTGAATGCCGCTCAGTCGCGCAGATGCCAGCCGCCAGTCAGCGTCGCCCGTCGCTGCTGAATTTCTCCTGCAATTCGCGCCCGATCAATGCCGCCCGCCAGCCATGACGCAACGGTGAATCCGCGCCCGCCAGCAGCCATTCCACATCTTCCCGGCTGGCTACCGAACGCAGCGGGATTGCATAGTGATTGGCCCGCGCCGCAATCAGCGTCAACCCTTCATCAACCCGTTCGGCCTGACGCGGGGCCAGCTTGGGTCGCCGTGGCTCATTCGGGCATTGCAAGGGATCAGCTCGCGCCGCCGCGATGTGCGCCAGTAATTCCGCGCCGTGTCGCTCCAAGGTCGCGGTCGGCAATCCGCGAATGTTTTGCAACTCTTGCAGGGTTTTGGGCATCCGCCGCGCCAGGTCCATGAGTACGGCATCGTTCAGAATCCAGCGACGCGGGCGTCATGACTCATCGCCTGTTGTTCGCGCCAGGCCGCCAGCTCGCGCAATGCCGCCCGCTCTACGCCATGCAGCCGATGATGCTCCCGAATCCGCCGCCAGCTTTCCCAGGGCTGCGCCCGATAGCGATCCGTATGGCAGAGCCGGGCAAAATCCTCGGCCAGCGCCTCCAGCCAGCCGCGTTCATCCAGCATCGCCTGCTGTTGCCGATACAGTTCCGGCAGGTAGCGCACATCATCAGCCGCGTAGGCCAGCCATTCTGGATTCAGGGGCCGACGCTGCCAGTCGGCGCGGGTATGCGCCTTGTCCAGGGCTACGCACAGCATCCGCTGCACCAGCGCGGCATAGCCGATCTGATCGCCCTGACCCAGCACCAGCGCCGCCAGTTGGGTGTCGAATATCGGCGACGGCGCTGCGCCGCACCGATGAAAAAAGATTTCCAGGTCTTGCTGCCCGGCGTGCAGCAGCTTGGTCACCGCCGGGTCGTAGAGCAGCTTCAAAAACGGGTCCAGCGACGGCAGCGCCAGCGGATCGATGATTGCTATACCGGCCAGGCTGGCGATCTGAATCAGGCCCAGTTGCGGATAATAGGTCTGTTCGCGGATAAATTCGGTATCCAGCGCCAGCCACGGGACGCCGTGTAAACGGGCGCAAAAATCAACCAGTGCGGGCTGATCAACGATATAAAGGTCATTCATTCCGGTTGCTCGGTTCTCACCACGATCACGCGCCAAAATTCAGTGCCGGGCCAGAGCGGCCCCGGTTTTGTGCAATACCACACTAGGCTACACCCAAATTTTAGGTAGAATCGCCGCTATTCCCCAACCACAGCCTTGCTGCTGGCAGGATTCCCATGTCGGAACGCATTGCAACGATCCAGCGCGACACGCTGGAAACCCGGATTCAGGTGTGTGTCAATCTGGACGGCGCTGGCAACGCCCAACTCGCCAGCGGCTTGCCTTTTCTCGATCACATGCTCGATCAAATCGCCCGTCATGGCCTGATTGATCTGGTGGTGGAAGCCAAGGGCGATTTGCAGATTGACGCCCATCACACCGTGGAAGACATCGGCATCACGCTCGGTCAGGCCGTTGGGCAGGCGCTGGGCGACAAGCGCGGCATTCGCCGTTACGGTCATGCCTATGTGCCGCTGGACGAAGCCTTGTCGCGGGTGGTGCTGGACTGTTCGGGTCGGCCTGGTCTGGAGTATTTCGTCGAATTTCCCCGCGCCCGCATCGGCGAGTTCGATGTTGACCTGTTTCGCGAATTCTTTCAGGGCTTTGTCAACCACGCCCTGATCACGCTGCACATTGACAATCTGCGCGGTCGCAACGCCCACCACATCGCCGAAACGGTATTCAAGGCCTTCGGTCGCGCTTTGCGGATGGCGGTTGAAATGGACCCGCGCATGACCTGCATTCCCTCGACCAAGGGCTGCCTTTGATCGCCACTTTGCACTCTCACCCATCGAGTTTTACCGCATGACCCGCATCGCGATTATTGATTACGGCATGGGCAATTTGCGTTCGGTCGCCAAGGCGCTGGAACACGTCGCACCCCATGCGCAGGTTCAGGTCACCAGCCAGCGTGACGCTATTCTCCATGCTGATCGGGTGGTATTCCCCGGCCAGGGATCGATCCGCGACTGCATGCGGGAACTGGGGCATGGCAATTTAGTGGAGGTAGTGCAGGAGGCGGCGCACAGCAAGCCGTTTCTGGGGCTGTGTCTGGGGCCGCAGGCGTTGCTGGAGTTCAGCGAGGAAAACGGCGGGATCGAATGCCTGAAAGTGTTGCCGGGACGGGTGGCGTGGTTCGGCGATCTGCACGATCCAGCCAGCGGCGAGCGGCTCAAAGTGCCCCACATGGGCTGGAATCAGGTGCATCAGACCCAGGAACATCCGCTATGGCAAGGGATTCCCCAAGACAGCCGCTTTTATTTCGTCCATAGTTATTACTTGCGGCCCGCCAATAAATCGCTGATGGCGGGCAGAAGCCGCTACGGTTTTGATTTCGCTTCGGCAATTGCCCGCGACAACCTCTTTGCCGTGCAATTTCACCCGGAAAAGAGCGCCCAGGCCGGCCTGCAATTGCTGACCAATTTCGTGAACTGGCATCCGTAACCCCCTGAACTGGACCCCTTTAGAGTGCTGGAAGAACTGCCGCCATGTTGTTGATACCTGCGATTGATTTGAAAGACGGTAAATGCGTGCGTCTGCGTCAAGGGCGTATGGAGGATTCGACCATCTTCTCCGATGATCCGGTGGCGATGGCGGCGCGCTGGGTGGAGGCGGGCGCTCGCCGCCTGCATCTGGTGGATTTGAACGGCGCCTTTGCCGGTCAGCCCGTCAACGCCCAGGTCATCCGCCGCATTGCTCAGACCTTCCCCGATTTGCCGATTCAGGTGGGCGGCGGCATCCGCGACGAAGAAACGGTGGATGCCTATCTGGATGCCGGGGTTCAGTTCGTCATTATCGGCACCAAGGCGGTGCAGGAGCCGCATTTCATCAATGAGATGTGCCTGGAATATCCCGGCCACATCATCGTCGGTCTGGACGCCAAGGATGGGCGAGTGGCGATCAACGGCTGGTCCAAACTGTCCAAGCACGATGTCATTGACCTGGCGCAGATTTTCGAGCGTGATGGCGTGGAAGCGATCATTTATACCGACATTGGCCGCGACGGGATGATGCAGGGCGTCAACGTCGAAGCGACGGTGCGGCTGGCGCAGGCGATTACCATTCCGGTGATCGCGTCCGGCGGGGTCAGTACGCTGGATGACGTGCGGGCGCTGTGCGCGGTGGAAAAGGAAGGCGTCATGGGCGCGATCATTGGCCGTGCGCTGTATGACGGCATTATTGATCTGGCTGAAGCGCAACGCCTGGCTGATGCGGCGGAGAACGGCTGATGGGTCTGGCCAAGCGCATTATTCCCTGTCTGGACGTGGATCATGGGCGAGTGGTCAAGGGCGTCAATTTCGTCAATATCCGTGATGCCGGCGATCCGGTGGAAATCGCCCGTCGTTATGACGAACAGGCGCGGATGAAATCACCTTTCTCGATATAACCGCCAGTTCCGATGACCGTGAAACGATGGTGCATGTAGTCGAGCAGGTCGCCAGTCAGGTGTTTATTCCCTTGACCGTGGGCGGCGGCATTCGCGCTCTGGCCGATGTGCGGCGGATGCTTAACGCCGGTGCGGACAAGGTGTCCATCAATACCGCCGCGATTGCCAATCCCGACTTTGTGCGCGAAGCCGCTGAACGCTTTGGCAATCAGTGCATCGTGGTGGCGATTGACGCCAAATCGGTGCATCAGCCGGGCGACGAGCCGCGCTGGGAGATTTTCACCCACGGTGGCCGCCGTCCAACCGGGATTGACGCGGTGGAATGGGCGCAGCGGATGGCGGAATACGGCGCGGGCGAAATCCTGTTGACCAGCATGGATCGCGACGGCACCAAGCGCGGCTTTGATCTGGAGCTGACCTGCGCGGTCAGCGAAGCGGTCAGCGTGCCGGTGATCGCCTCTGGCGGCGTGGGCACGCTCGATCATCTGGCCGATGGCATCCTGATTGGCAAGGCCGACGCGGTGCTAGCCGCCAGCATTTTCCACTTTGCCGAATACAGCATCGAACAGGCCAAGCGCCATTTGCAGGTGCGGGGCATTGAAGTTCGGCTGTGAGACTGACTGAGAGGAATAATGGCGATGCAAATTGAGGACATTCAAGCCGCGATTAGCGCACTCCCCCAAGAGAGTTATGCTCAGTTGAGACAATGGTTTTCCGAGAGAGACTGGGAACAATGGGATCAGGAAATTGCAGCAGATTCCAATAGCGGGAAACTGGATTTTCTGGTCAAGGAAGCATTGCATGAAAAAGCTAAAGGAAATTTGCGGGAGCTTTGAATGTATAGAGCCACGCCGCAATTCTGGAGATATTTCGATGAATTACCCTTGTCAGTTCAAAGCGTTGCGAAGAAAAATTTTGAATTGCTCAAATCGGATTCCATGCATCCATCACTGCACTTCAAGAAAATTGGAAAGTTCTGGTCAATTCGGGCAGGTGGCAATCATCGAGCCTTAGCTACCGAAGATGGCGTTGATTATGTTTGGGTTTGGATAGGCGCTCACGATGAATATCAACGCATCATTAAAGAAATGGCCTGATTCTAAAACTTATTCTCCTGTTGGAAGAAGAGACTGAACACACCAATGAGCAACGACTGGCTGGATCGCATCCAATGGACGGCTGACGGGCTGATTCCGGCCATTGCCCAGGACGCCAAGAGCGGACGGGTGTTGATGATGGCCTGGATGAATCGCGAATCGTTGCGGCTCACGGTCGAATGCGGTGAGGCAGTGTACTGGTCGCGCTCCCGTCAGCAACTCTGGCACAAGGGCGAAACTTCCGGCCATACCCAGAAAGTCCGGCGTATCCGGCTGGATTGCGACGGCGACGCGCTGTTGCTGGACATCGAACAGATCGGCGGCATCGCCTGCCATACCGGGCGGCAAAGCTGCTTTTTCCATGAACTGCGCGACGGCCAATGGATCGCCGCCGATCCGGTATTAAAAGACCCCCACGAGATCTATCCGCAATGAGCGACCATATCCTGTATGAACTGGCGGCGACGCTGGAAGCCCGCAAACAGGCCGACCCGGACAGTTCCTATGTCGCCCGGCTGTACGCCAAGGGTCTGGACGCCATTTTGAAGAAAGTCGGCGAGGAAGCGGCGGAAACCCTGATCGCCGCCAAAAATGGCGATCCTGAGCCGTTGGTGCGAGAAACCGCTGATCTGTGGTTTCATACCCTGGTCATGCTGGCGCATCAGGGGTTAGGACCGGACGCCGTGTTGAATGAACTGCACCGCCGTTTCGGCACTTCGGGGCTGGCTGAAAAAGCCGCCCGCGCCGCCGGTTAAGCCGCCGCCCCATTACCGTTATCAGAGGCACATCATCATGCGTTTTAGCGTTTGGGAATTACTGCTGGTTCTGGGCATTGTGCTGGTGCTGTTCGGCGGCAGCCGACTGCGCAATCTCGGTTCCGATCTGGGTTCCGCCATTCGCGGCTTCCGCGATTCGATGAAAGAAGGAGCCAAGTCAGACCCGGAAACCGCTGAGGAAGACCAGCGCATCAGGAAACAGCTCGAACAGCCGACCGCGCAGCAACGCAGTGACAGCGAAACGACGGCGGCGGCGCAAGAACCGTTATCCAAGGATCGCCACAAAGTCTGAACCGGGACGCGCCCTGCCATGTTCGATATTAGTTTCTGGGAATTAGCCATGATCGGAGTGGTGGCGCTGATCGTGGTCGGGCCGGAACGCCTGCCCGGACTGGCTCGCACCACCGGGCGGTGGCTGGGCAAAGCCAGGCGCATGGTCGCCGAAGTCAAAGCCGAGGTTGATCGCGAACTGCAACTGGATGAACTCAAGCAGTCGCTGCGCCAGCAGGCCGATTTGAATAGCCTCAAGGATGTGATGCAGCCGATACAGGCTTTGCGGGACGATATTCAGGCGCAATTCAACGACCTTGATCCTGGCCGCCGCCGGGCTGGCATCCCGGAATGTCAACCGCGCCGCCGGACGACTACCCGGAACCCGCCGCGTCCAACCTGCCGCCGCCGCGCCCACACCCGTGCTGTTGCAAAAAGCGGATGCTGATGCCGCTGCATCAGCCAGCTCACCGCCTGCAATCGCACAGCAACCAGCGCCGCAACCACTGCAAACTTCGCCAACATTGGCAGAGGATCGCAAGCCGTGAGCGACACGGATCAGGAACAACCTTTCATCAGCCATCTGCTGGAGTTGCGCAGTCGGTTGTTGCGCATCGTGATCGGCGTTCTGGCGATTTTTGTGGTGCTTACCCCTTTCTCCAATCCCATTTACACCACGCTGGCTGGCCCGCTGCTGCGGCACATGCCCGCGCAAAGCAGCATGATCGCGATTGACGTGCTGTCGCCATTTCTCACCCCGCTCAAACTCAGTCTGATGCTGGCGGTGTTCATCGCGATCCCGTGGATTCTCTATCAGGTGTGGGGCTTCGTCGCGCCGGGCCTGTATCAGCGCGAAAAGCAACTGGTGTTGCCGATTCTGGCCTCCAGCACCTTGCTGTTTTATGGCGGCATGGCCTTCGCCTACTTTGCAATCATGCCGCTGTTCTTTGCGTTTATTACCAGCACTGCGCCGCAGGGCGTGGCGGTGATGACCGACATCAACCACTACCTTGATTTTGTGCTGCGGATGTTTTTCGCCTTTGGGATCGCGTTCGAGGTGCCGGTCGCCACTGTGATCCTGGCCCTGGCCGGCATCATCACCCCGGAGGCGATGGCGGAAAAACGGCCCTATGTCATCGTCGGCGCGTTCATCTTCGGGATGTTGCTGACTCCGCCCGACGTGATTTCGCAAACCCTGCTGGCGGTGCCGATGTGGATGCTATTCGAGGTTGGGGTTGTGGTTTCGCGTCTGCTGGTGCGTCAACGCCGCGCCGAGTCGGCGGCAACCACGCCTGAGTGATGGAAACGGTTCGCTTCCGGCTCAACCTGTCCGCAGAAAAAATGCTGGCCTACTACCAGGGCGCAGCCCAGCAGATCAGCGTCCAAGCCAGTGATGGCCGCCGGGTGCAATTCCCGGCGCAATGGCTGCGGCGCTACGTCACCGCCGATGGCGTGGTCGGCCTGTTTGAACTTCAGTTCGGCGCAGATCGAAAACTCATTGATTTGAAAAGGATTGCTGATTGAGCATGGCGCTTTGGACCCGCATCGCGCATCAGTGGGGATTGCTCCGCTCCGTCCTGATGTATCACGCCATTCCCTTCCGCCGCCGCCAGTTGACCCGCTTTTACGCGCAATTTATCCATCCCGGCGATCTCTGCTTCGATATTGGCGCTCATGTCGGCAGCCGTCTGCAAGCCTGGTTGCCACTGGGAGCGCACATTATCGCGGTGGAGCCGCAGCCGCAGTGTATGCGGCTGTTGCGCCGCTGGTACGGTCACCATTCCCAAATTACCTTGATCGAGCAGGCGGTCGGCGCAATGCCAGGCACGGCCGAATTATTCATCAGTCCGCGCACGCCTACTGTCACCAGCCTGTCGCCTGCCTGGATCGAAAAAATTCAAAGCAGTCACGGTTTTGAGCAGGTGCGCTGGGAATATGCCGTGTCCGTGCCGGTGATCACGCTGGATCAGTTGATTGCGGCGCATGGCCTGCCCACCTTTTGCAAAATTGACGTGGAGGGTTATGAACTGGAAGTGCTGAAAGGACTGAGCCAGCCCATTCCGGCGCTATCGTTTGAATATCTCCCGGCTGATCTGAACCCGGCGCGGCGCTGCATCGCTCATCTGGCGGCTTTGGGAAATTACCGGTTTAACGGCTCAGTGGGGGAAGCGCAGCGGCTGCATTCAACCGTCTGGCTGGACGCCGATCAAATGCTGGCGTGGCTGGATGACCGCGCTCAGACCCACCGCTCTGGCGATATTTACGCCCGGTTGTCCGGGCCATGACTGCGCCTGCTATCGAACCGGAACCGGTTTGGGCGCTGCTGCTGGAATTGCGCCGCCGGATTCGCGCCGGATTGGAACCCGGTGAAATAGCCGATCAGGATGCCTGCATCGCCAAGGCTCCGTTGAGCAACGCCAGCGCGGAATGGCTGGATCTGTATCTGCCCATCGCGTTGGCTGATCGAGAAAAACCGCTGACGGTGGCGCATCTGGGCAAAGTCTGGATGGGCGGATTGCGACCGAAAATGGCGCATCCTGCTATGTGACCGGCCCGGAAAATTTGACCCATCTGCACCGGATGCGCGCCCTGTGCGACGCCATTGTGGTCGGCGCAGGCACGGTGGAGCATGACGATCCGCAACTGACCACCCGCCGGGTGGCCGGGCCAAATCCGGTGCGGGTGATCCTGGATCCGCGCCGCCGACTTAACGCCGGACATGGGGTATTTCGGGATCGGGCTGCGCCCACGGTGCTGGTCTGCGCCAGGGAACTGGCTGATCGTCCCGCGCCAGTTGGGGCAGAGATCATCGGAGTATCGGTCGAGGGCGAAAGTCTCAATTTATCCGAGTTGTTGCAGCGGCTACATCAACGCGGACTGTTCGGGATTTTCATTGAAGGCGGCGGTTTGACGGTATCGGCCTTTCTGCAACAGGGATTGCTGGATCGGCTGCAACTGACTATTGCGCCATTGATCATCGGTTCCGGTCGTCCCGGAATCAGCTTGCCGCCGATTCAGGATTTAGCCTTGGGTTTGCGACCCCGCTGCCGCCGTTATGTCATGGGCGAGGACGTGCTGTTCGATTGCGAATTGCGGAATTAAGGCGGTGACTGTCCTAGAAAGCATCAGGACTCATCCACTCCGGCGCAACACCCCATCAGGTCAGCGGTTGATGCACAGGAGTCATTTCAGCAATGAGAGTGTCCGGCGCAATATCTTGTTCATTGGGCCAAGTGACTGCGCCAAATAAAATACCGACTTGGTTAAAATAATGAGAATCCCTAAGCTCACGGAAAGCGTTTTTATCAAGGTAAGGTTTCATATCGAAAATACCTTTGCGCCCATCCTCAATCTCTACATAAATCCGGTAGCCAGACAATGGCTTAACATATTTAACGTCCCAGTACATGGCAACCTCACAATGGAGCAATTTTGTAAGGTTGTTCGCCGCTGGTAGCAATTTCCCAATCGGCTTTTAGTTCATCTCGATGAAGCTCTATCCATGCCTGAACTAATCTCAATTGTTTGCGCGGTAGTTCTCCTGCCAGTATTTCACCATCTTCAATGCTCATGGATGCTTCAAATTCAGCATATTTAGCATGAATATGCGGCAGATTATGATGTTGGTTATCAATAAGATACATACGGATAATAATTCCGTAAAACATCGAAAGAATAGGCATGATTAAATCTCCGCAACAGTGTGTTAGCGCCGCGCTTTTTCTCGTGTAAATTTCCTTTGAGCGGCTGAAATGCAATCCCCCCGCCGCTAACGCGGCTTCCCCCTTGGTCAAAGGGGGCAGGGTGATTTTGGTGTGCGTATAGCATTAAACCAATGCGAAGCGCGGATTAGATCTGATATTCCGGCAACAGCCATTGCGCCGCCAATACTCGCCGGGTCAATTCAGCAACGCAGTCCTCGACTGATTGCTCAATGGTCTGCAAATGCACTTCCGGCGCATCGGGCGCTTCATAATCACTGTCAATTCCAGTGAAATTCTTAATCTCGCCGCGCCGCGCCTGCGCATAAAGACCCTTGGCGTCGCGCCGTTCGCATTCTTCCAGTGGCGTATCAACAAAGACTTCGACAAATTCGCCGGTCTTGAACAATGAACGCGCCAGTCGCCGTTCCGCCCGGTACGGCGAAATAAACGACACCAGCACGATCAAGCCGGCATCCACCATCAATTTGGCGACTTCGGCCACGCGGCGGATATTTTCCACCCGATCCTCTTCGGTGAAGCCCAGATCGCTGTTCAGGCCGTGCCGCACGTTGTCGCCATCAAGCAGATAGGTATGCCGCCCCTCGGCGTGCAGGCGTTTTTCCAGCAGATTGGAAATCGTGGATTTGCCCGATCCCGACAGGCCGGTAAACCACAGGCACATCGGTTGCTGATTCTTGGCGGTGGCCCGCGCCGCTTGATTGACCGTCAGGGCTTGCCAATGAATGTTGGCGGCGCGACGCAGGGCAAACTCAATCATCCCCGCGCCCACCGTTTCCAGGGTGAGCTTGTCAATCAGGATGAAGCCGCCCAGGGTCCGGTTTTGCTTGTAGGGATCGAAAGCTACCGGACGGGCCAGGTTGAGATTGATCACCGCGATCTCGTTCAGCCCCAGCGATTTCGCCGCGAGGTGCGCGCCACTGTTCACGTCCTCACGATATTTAATGGCGGTGACGGTGGCTTCCACTTCTTTGCAGTGCAGCTTGGCGATATACGGCCGGCCCGGCAGCAGCGCATGTTCCGCCATCCACAGCAACCGCGCCTCGAATTGATCGGCGACTTCCGGGGCGGCGCTGGCGTCGGCGAGCACGTCGCCGCGACTGACATCCACTTCGTCGGCCAAGGTCAGCGTGATCGAGTCCCCCGCCAAGGCGGATTCGCGTTCGCCCTCGAAGGTGACAATGGCGCGCACCGTGGTTTCCACCCCGGACGGCAGCACGCGCACCCGCTGGCCGGGCGCAATTTGCCCGGAGGCGACCCGCCCGCAATAACCGCGAAAATCCAGATTGGGACGGTTGACCCACTGCACCGGAAAACGAAACGGCGCGGTGGCGTCGCGCTCATCCAGCGGCACGGTTTCCAGCAGTTCCAGCAACGCCGGGCCGGTATACCACGGGGTATTGGGGCTGTTGCTTACCACGTTGTCGCCTTCCAGGGCCGACAGCGGGATCGCTGTTATTGCCGTTAAACCGAGCGGCGCGGCAAAGGCGCGGTAGTCGGTAACGATGGCGCTGAACGCGGCTTCGTCGTAATCCACCAAATCCATTTTGTTGACCGCCAGCACGATTTGGCGAATGCCCATCATGGCGACGATGCGGCTATGGCGGCGGGTTTGGGTCAATACGCCTTTGCGGGCGTCAATCAGGATCACCGCCAGCCCGGCGGTCGAGGCTCCCGTTGCCATGTTGCGGGTGTATTGCTCGTGGCCGGGCGTGTCGGCCACGATGAAGCGGCGGCGGTCGGTGGTGAAAAAGCGGTAGGCCACATCAATGGTGATGCCCTGTTCGCGTTCGGCCTGCAAACCATCCACCAGCAGCGCGAAATCAATCCGCTCGCCCTGGGTGCCGTAGCGCTTCGATTCGGATTCCAGCGCGCCCAGTTGATCGTCGAAAATCTGTTTGGACTCATACAGCATCCGCCCGATCAGGCTGGATTTGCCGTCGTCCACGCTGCCGCAGGTGATGAAGCGCAGCAGCGGTTTGGTCGCCTGGGCGGTGAGGTAGCTTTCAATATCGGACACGGTTTGGCCGTAGGCATCCATCAGAAATAACCCTCCTGCTTCTTGCGTTCCATCGAACCGATGCTATCGGAATCAATCAGCCGCCCTTCCCGCTCGGAAGAACGCGCATTCAGGGTTTCGGCGACAATTTCCAGCAAATTCTGGGCGGTGCTCTCGACTGCGCCGCTGAGCGGATAACAACCCAAGGTGCGGAAGCGTACCGATTTCAGCGCCGGGATTTCGCCGGGTTCCAGCGGCATCCGCTCGTCATCCACCATAATCAGCGTGTCACCGCGCCGCACCACGGGCCGCGCCTTGGCGAAGTACAGCGGCACAATGGGAATGTTCTCGGTCATGATGTATTGCCAGATATCCAGTTCGGTCCAGTTGGAGATCGGAAAGACCCGGATGCTTTCGCCGGGCCGGATGCGGGTGTTGTACAGATTCCACAATTCGGGCCGCTGATTTTTCGGGTCCCAGCGATGCCCGGCAGAGCGGAACGAAAAGATGCGTTCCTTGGCCCGCGATTTTTCCTCATCGCGCCTTGCGCCGCCGAATACCACGTCAAACTTGTGCTGATCCAACGCCTGTTTCAGCGCCTGAGTTTTCATCACATCAGTGTAATAGGCCGATCCGTGACTGAAGGGATTGATGCCCTGCGCCAGACCTTCGGGATTGGTATGGGTCATCAGGCGCATCCCCAGTTCGGCGGCGGTGCGGTCACGATGGGCGATCATCTCGCGAAATTTCCAGGTGGTGTCAATGTGCAGCAGCGGAAACGGCGGTGGCGCGGGATAGAACGCCTTGCGCGCCAGATGCAGCATCACCGACGAATCCTTGCCAATCGAGTACATCATCACCGGATTGACTGCGCCCGCGACCGCCTCGCGGAAAATCTCGATACTTTCTGCTTCAAGGACATTGGTCATGGGATTTTTTTATTACGTTAGCGTCAATGGTTATATAAAAGCGGGATTATTCATAACGATAGATTATCAAACCGCTTGGGCAATGCCAATCAATCGGAGGGCATGGGGTCAGCGGGGCGGGCTGGCGGGAGCAGGCTTGTCCGCGTGCCTTGACACTGTTGGCGTATATGCTTTGCTGTAGTGCAGCGTATAGGATTTCATAGGATCGGTTAATGTCTTGCAACCTGAGTAGCCGGACTTTGCGCCTTGGAGTAAGCGGGATTGGGACAGTTTAGATTGCGGATATATGATCAAAGATTACCTTGCTGGGGATGATGTGGCATGTTAAATGGAAAAATTACATAATGATATGCTACTTCGGAGAGTAAACATGCATTCAATCATTGACCATTTCAAATCATTACTTGCTTTTGTGTTGTTTATTGCCTTATTAGTAATTTATCTCCTATTTGAGCAAACCCGTCGCACCAATTCCACCTAATACTGTATTAAATATATTCGAAAAGACTAAATTATTAATCTTGAATACAATACCAAGTCTATTAGCTACAATTATTACATTCCTTGCATTCTATCACTGTTATCTATAAGCCGTTCGTTAAAAAGGATGAGAAAGTCACAGAACAGTATAGGCCAGATGTCATAATCAATAAATCATTTATTGAGACTTGTCAATTTATGGAATCTTTTGTAAGAGGGGAGTCAGATTCTGTTGTTATAATCTCAAACTCATTAAAATGGATTGAGTCACCAGAAGCAACAAGACTATTAACAGAAATTCAAAAAAAGGGAAAGCAGGTTGAAATATTTACTAATAAAAAGCTGCCGCTGAGTGTCATAGAAAAAATATGTAATGCAAGCCTTTTTCTGGTTGAAGATTCGATCCCTCCAAAAGCAAGATTCACGCTATTAAATGAGCGCCGTTTCCAAAGCGCAAAATTGGCAATCGCGAGAGGGACACATCCAACTCACGAAATCATTATTTATGATGCAGTGTCCGGACCACATATATTGAATATGGCTTGCGATTTGGTTTCAAAAGCTAGAGAAAAGGCAAAAAAATATGTCAATTGAAATCAAAAATTGGTCAACACAGAGTGAATTAAGATACCGACAATTAGAATCAAAAATTGATATAACATTTTGGCAGGTTTTTTTTCCATTTTACCAAAACCTGTTTTACGAAATGAAGCCAAAAAAGAATTTTGGAAATTGGGTGTGGCACGGGACACCTTGCACGTGAATTATCAAGGCTAGAGTATTCCATTGTTGCGCTTGAACCGGCTACAGAAATGTTTCAAATTGCGCAAGAGGTATTAAAAAATACCGACGCGAAAGTTTTTAACAGCAAGATCGAGGATTATTCTCCAAAAGGTTTTGAGCCTGATGTTTCTTTAGCACACATGTGTGTAAATTCGATTCCTCATTTGGATTCATTCTTCTCTGCCATAAAGCATGTTGCACCAAAGCAACCTATAGTTTTCTCAGCCACTCATCCGGCTTTTTGGAACAACATTGAGAAATGGATTCCAGAGGAAACCTTCGAATATCACAATGAGTATTTTTCTGATAACGTCTTCCTACGGATTACACAGGATTCTGGAAATCCGATAGGGCCAATTTCAAATTGGCACAGGCCAATAGACTTTTATTTTTCATGTCTCAAAAGATCTGGATATTATGTTACAGACTTTCACGAAATAATGCCCCAATCAGAAGTTCGTAAACTATATGGTGAAAAATGGAAAAAACCGAGATATTTCACAATTGTATGTCAACCTTATACATAATTTTACTTCGTCTAAACCAAGCAGACTGAGCATTAGCTTCATCATTGCCCAACACTCTTGCAAAATATTCCTGCTCGAAAATGTGCGAAATCTGATAATCACTTGTTAGCGGTCAAGCAATGACCCACCGCATGTTTTGTTATCACCAATAAAAATTAGGAGCTGTAGTGACATTAATATTCCCGATAGATAACCCAGAACAACAAAGCCTTTTTTGACTTGCCGACCTGTACGCTTCTCCGGGGAAAAACTGCGGCGCGTTCCGCACGGTCTGGAACCTTTACAGACAATATGAAATTGCCTGTTCATAGATGGTATCGCTACTCGGCGGGATTTTCTGCTGAATGGGCCGAGCAATTAGTCCGCGAACTCTCACCGTCATTGGTTCTTGATCCGTTTGCAGGATCAGGCACAACATTACTTGCTGCCGAGGCAGCGGGAGTACTGGCCTACGGGTATGAGAGCCATCCATTTGTAGCGCGGATAGCCACTGCAAAAACCCACTGGAATCAGACAGAGGGCAAGCTATTTGACGCGGCCAAGGAATTATTGAACACAGCCGCGCTCATTCCAGTCTCCAATAGGGGAGTTATTCCTGACCTGTTAGTGAAGTGCTATACATCAGAAGTGCTGCAAAAGCTTTATGCGCTTCGTGATGCGTATTTTTCCTGCATTGATCGTTTTGAACCTGAAATTTCCCAACTGCTATGGCTGGCGCTTACAGCAATTCTTCGATCTTGCAGCTTTGTTGGCACGGCACAATGGCAATATGTGCTTCCCAACAAGCGTAAATTAAAATCGTTAGACCCGCTTTTAGCTTTCGAGCAAAAAATTGTAGATATGGCTGCCGATATGAGGAGTTTGCGAGCACAGGTTGCCGCAGCGACTGCAAAATTCATTTTGCATGACGCTCGCATCGCGCCCAATGATGTACCGCTCAACAGCATTGACCTGGTAGTTACATCACCGCCTTATCCCAATAACTATGACTATGCCGATGCGACTCGGCTTGAAATGACATTCTGGGGGGAGATTCGTGGATGGGGCGATCTGCAAGAGATCGTTCGACAATTCATTATTCGCTCTTGTTCTCAGCATGCCACAGCCGAGAAACTCCAATTAGCGACACTGCTGGCAGATTCTTCGGTAGATTCCATTCGCGAAGAATTATCAAACGTGTGCAATGAACTGGCAGAAATCAGGCAGACCAAGGGCGGGAAGAAGGCATATCACACCATGATTGCCGCTTATTTCTGTGATCTATCAAAAGTGTTCCAAGCATTGCGCCCTGTATGCAAATCAGGAAGCACCATTTGCTTTGTCATTGGAGATTCGGCTCCTTATGGTGTGTATGTGCCAGTTGACGACTGGCTTGGGCGGTTGGCTATTGCCTCTGGGTTTAAGTCTTTTTTCTTTTTGAAAAAAGTCAGAGATAGAAATATCAAATGGAAAAACCGAAAGCACAGGGTTCCTCTTCATGAAGGTCGTCTTTGGATTAAGGGGTAATAGTGGCTAACTCACCTTCACATCGCTTCGGCCAGATCATTGGGGATTTACTGGAAGAAATTATGACCCCGCAGCTTCAGTCATTCTGTGACGAGCGCGGTCTATATTTGGACAAGAAAGGAACTCGTGGTGAAGCACGAGATGGAAAGAAGGTTTCATGGATCGACAAGTATGGAAACAGCCATGATCTCGACTTTGTAATTGAAAAGGAGGCAGTCAGAACGTTCGTGGTCGACCGTTGGCGTTTATTGAAGCTGCCTGGCGTCGCTACACCAAACACTCACGGAATAAGGCTCAGGAAATTCAGGGAGCAATATTGCCAATTGCCGAAAAATATGATTGGGATAAGCCTTTCTTGGGCATTATTCTCGCTGGCGTTTTCACCAATGGCTCTCTCACTCAAATGAGAACCTCTGGCTTTGATGTGGTGTTGTTCCCTTATGACAGTATCGTCGCTGCATTCGCATCTGTTGGCATTGACGCAAAGTTTGACGAAGGAACTTCGGATGCGATTTTTGCGAGTACAATCAACCAAATTGACACACTGACTTCACAACGTCGCACAGCTTTTAAGCAGCATCTTGTTCAAAGCAACCAAGCCTTACTTGATCAGTTTTTCTCTGAATTGCAAGCGACTCTTGACAGGCAAATTGAGCAAATCATTCTCATCCCGTTGCACGGCCAGCAGAGTCAATTTGGAACCGTCGCAGACGCAATTACATTCGTAACACATTATCGAGAAGATGAGTTACATGATGGCGCTTTCAGAAAGTACGAAATAATTGTTCGCTACACCAATAACGACAAGATTGACGCTTCCTTTCAGGATAAAGAAAAGGCTGTCGCTTTTCTGCGCTACGTTGAGCAAGGCACCGCCTCATGAAGCCAAGCAATCGGACAACAGCTTCATCATTGCCCTACATTATTGCTAACGACCTGTATTCGCAAGATCCTCCGTTTTTCGAGGTTCCTGTGATAGGTATTGCAGCTAACGATTAAGGTGTATCAGCATGGCAACCCGATTTGAAACAGTCATTCAACGAGCTTCCACCTTGCCTGTTGAAATTCAGGATGAAATCGCCGAGCAGTGGTTGGAAGATATTGAAAATGAATTAAGCTGGCAAAAACCCTACAACAACCGCAAGACAAGTTGTTGGAACTGGCGCGGGAAGCCTTGCGCCAATCAGCGCGGGGAGAAACGCTGGCAAAGGGTTTCGATGAAATCTGAGCTAACCTCGGAATTTTTGGAACAGTTCCGAAATCTGCCGGAGCGAGTCAAGCAAACCGCTAGAAAAAACTACCGCTTGTGGAAGCAGAATCCGCGCCATCCCAGTGTGGAGTTCAAAAAGCTGAACATTTCCTTGCCGATTTATTCAGTCCGGGCCGGTATTGGCTGGCGGGCGGTGGGAATTATGAAAGACTCGGACACTATGGTGTGGTTCTGGATCGGTTCGCACGGCGAGTATGACAAGCTATTAAAAAATCTGTGATAGCGGAAGAATTGATCATTCTCGACTTATGCGAAGGCGATTTGCCACAAAGAGCAAAAAAGATGATTGCCGAGTGGGGTATGCAAAATCAAAAAGAACTTATGGAAATCTGGGAGAAACAGGAATTTCGAAAACTTCCATTCCTGAAGTGAATTTATCCATGTACGCTAAAATAATTTCTGTGCAAGCAATTGACAACCATACCTTAATTGTAGAGTTCGATAATCAACAAAGAAGAAAATATGACGTTATTCCCTTGCTGGAAAAAGAAATGTTTGCTGACTTGAAAAACTCGGCGTTTTTCAGGAATGTCCAAGTTGATCAAGGCGGATATGCGGTTTATTGGAACGATGAAATAGATATTAGTGAATATGAACTATGGACGCATGGGATACCCATACTCTGACTACGCCACGCACATCAGAACGATTCAGCCATGCCCGTAAATTCCAATGTTTAACCTGTATCTATAGAGTGTCCGCATTTAATCCGACCAAGCATGTTGGGCAATAGCTTCATCATAGCCCGACCTTATTGCTTATAGGAGAAAGTTCGTATGAAAAGCTACACAGCAATTGTTGAGCGTTGTCAAGACACTGGGCTTTATGTCGGTTTTATCCCTGGATTCCGAGGAGCGCATACGCAAGCGGAAACTTTGGATGAACTCAATACGAACCTTCGGGAAGTTGTTGAAATGTTGCTTGAAAACGGCGAACCCGTGCTAGAAGCAGAATTTATCGGCACTTAAAACATCGTACATGTTTATTTACCCTCCGCTCTACGGTCTACTCTTTCAGTTGTTGACGTAGCACCGGCATCCTGCCTGTGCTACAGATCGTTTAGGATTTCCACATCAGCCTTTCAACTTCTCCATCAGCACATCATTGACCTGCTGCGGATTAGCCTTACCCCTGGACGCTTTCATCACCTGGCCGACAAAAAAGCGAACAGCTTGTCCTTGCCTGCCCGGTATTGGGCCAGTTGTTCGGGATTAGCCGCAATCACCTCATCAATCACTTTTTCAATAGCGGAGGCGTCAGTAATCTGCCGCAAACCGCGCTTTTCAATAATGGCGTCGGTCTCGCCTTCACCTGCCCATAGAGCCTCAAACACATCCTTGGCGATTTTGCCGGAGATGGTCTGATCCGAAATCCGCCGCAAGAGACCCGCCAATTGCGCCGCACTCACCGGACTCTCGGCAATATCGCGGTTCTCCTTATTCAGAAATCCCGATAAATCACCCATCACCCAATTGGCGCACAGCTTCGGTTCTCCACCCAATGCGGTTACTGTTTCCTCATAGTAATCGCCTAATGCGCGGCTGGCGCTGAGTACGCCCGCATCATAAGCGGACAATCCGTATTGCGTGATAAATCGCTGTTTTTTAATATCCGGCAATTCCGGCAAAGCAGCGCGGGCGGCTTCAATAAAAGCGTCATCCAACACCAGCGGCAATAAATCAGGATCAGGGAAATAGCGGTAGTCATTCGCTTCTTCCTTGCTGCGCATGGAACGGGTTTCGCCCTTATCAGGATCGTAAAGCCGGGTTTCCTGCACCACTTTTCTGCCGGATTCAAGCAGATCAATCTGCCGTTCAACCTCATAATCAATCGCCCGCTCGACGAAGCGGAAGGAATTGATGTTCTTGATTTCGGCGCGAGTGCCGAATTGCGGATCGCCCTTGCGCCGCACTGACACATTGGCGTCGCAACGGAATGAGCCTTCCTGCATATTGCCGTCGCAAATGCCGAGATAGACCACCATTTGATGCAGCTTTTTCATATACGCCACCGCTTCCTTCGCCGAGCGCATATCCGGCTCAGAGACGATTTCCAGCAGTGGCGTGCCGGCCCGGTTCAAATCAATCCCGGACTGGCCGTGAAAGTCCTCATGCAATGATTTACCAGCGTCTTCTTCCAGATGGGCGCGAGTCACGCCAATCACCTTGCTGGTTCCATCGTCCAGTTCAATGGTCAATTGGCCTTTCTGGACTATCGGCAATTCATACTGGCTGATCTGATAGCCTTTCGGCAAATCGGGATAGAAATAATTCTTGCGGGCGAAGACTGAGCGGCGGGCGATTTCCGCATTAATAGACAGTCCCAGCATGACCGCCATCCGCGCCGCTTCCTGATTCAGCACTGGCAATACCCCCGGCATACCGAGATCAATGGCGCAGGCTTGGGTATTCGGCTCCGCGCCGTAAGCAATCGCGGCCCCGGAGAAAATTTTGCTTTTAGTGGCAAGTTGGGCGTGGATTTCCAGCCCGATCACTGTTTCCCATTCCATCATGATGTTCTGCTCACTCTTGAGTTCAAAGCGCCCTCACCCTCACAGAGAGCGACAGGAAATTAAGCAAATGCGGCGGGGATGCGCTGATGCCAGTCGGTCATCTGCTGATAGCGATGCGCGGCATTCAGCAGCCGTTCTTCGGCAAAGTAATTGCCGATCAACTGCAAACCGACCGGAAGCTGACCGACAAATCCCACCGGCAATGACAATCCGGGCAGCCCCGCCAGATTGACCGCAATGGTGTAAATATCGGACAGATACATGGTGATCGGATCATCGGATTTTTCACCCAGTTTGAATGCCACGGTGGGTGAAGTTGGCCCCATGATCATATCCACCTGTTCAAAGGCCCGGCGGAAATCATCACTAATCAGACGGCGGATTTGCTGCGCCTTCAGGTAATAGGCGTCGTAATAACCGGCGGATAAAACAAAAGTGCCGGTCAGAATGCGGCGCTTGACTTCCGCGCCGAAGCCTTCTCCCCGCGAGCGGCAATAAAGATCGAGCAGGTCATGCGGATTTTCGCAGCGATGGCCGTAACGCACCCCGTCAAAACGGGCCAGATTGGAGGAGCATTCCGCGGGCGCGACCACGTAATAGGCCGGAATCGCCAGATGACTGTTCGGCAGGCTGATCTCGACCATCTCCGCGCCCAGCTTGCGATATTCAGCGATGGCCGCTTCAACCACTTTCGCAACTTCGCTGTCCAGCCCTTCGCCGAAATACTCCTTGGGCAGGCCGATTTTCAGCCCGGTCAGGGGGTGATTGAGGCTGGCGGCGTAATCGGGCACGGGCCGATCCACACTGGTGGAGTCACGCGGATCGAAACCGGCCATTGCGCCCAGCAACAATGCGCAATCTTCAGCGGTGCGGGCCATTGGCCGCCCTGATCGAGGCTGGAGGCGTAGGCGATCATCCCCAGCGCGACACCCGGCCATAGGTCGGCTTGAGGCCAGTAATCCC